>CAZFSF010000028.1:0-25488 GCA_964522045.1 uncultured Desulfobacteraceae bacterium | reverse complement strand
GGGTCTCGAGTCCGGTGCAGGGTATTTTGTAGCCCCGAGGCTCATCAACTCCACAACCAACCCTGCTTCGTTGATCCCCCCCACGGGCAGCTCTCGGCCATATTGATTAAATGTCAGGCTCCCGTACCTTGAGATCCAACGGGCAAAGGGGCCGGGATCCTTTTTTCTATCCTCCAGGGCGGTTTTTGAGACCCCTCGTTTATTGATTATGACCAAGCCGCGTTCCAAGTGCCAGTCATAGTTTTTTCCAACAATCGGTTGATTGTTGAGATCGAATGAAAAGGTTGTGCATGCCTGGGTTGGTTGGGACGTAAAGCAGGCGAACAATATGCAAAGCGCAAATAATATTGTGTGCCGTTTTATTTCCATCCTCTTCTCATTTTCGTCAAGCTTCTGAAACACCATTCGAGACTTTTCATCTTCGGGGTTCCCTGCTTTGCTGTCTCCTAATCATGGGGCATGTAAGCACTTAAGGTCAACTGGCATTTGGTGCAATGGATGGTAGCGTTAGAGTTCAATGAGTTTGCCCCCCTCCAAAAGATCGTTCTTGTTGTAGCCGAAATCGGAGAGCATCCGGTCAGTGGGTCCCATATTGGGCTGCCACCCCATCTTTTTGCCGCGAAATTGTGTTGCAACCAGATAGTCAACGACCGGTGAGAAGACACCCATTGCAAGGAAATTGGGCTGATGGGTGGGTCCCCCCATAGGTCCCGTTTCGCTTGCCCATAACGCATCAACAAGGCAGAGTTGCTGTCGAGGATAGAGGACCTTTCCTGTCTTAACGTCCATCTTGCCGAGGATTTCAGGCGTCTTGTTAAGGGCGATAAGATAATCCAGACCGGCCTTTTCACCTGCGTGTCCGGGGCTTGGCGCAAATGTCCCAAAATGGTTCTTCATTGTCATGGTAAAATCGCCAAACTGTGGCCAGTGTCCCTTGCACATGGCGATATTGATAAGGATATCCACGGTCCCATAGACCAGTTGATCCAGGCAATGGGTCTTTATTTCCGCACCAGGGGTTGGAACCGACGCGGTCGCTCGTATTCCACCCCAATCCGCTCTCAGCCGAGTGCCTTCGGGTAACCCGTGAAAGGGTGTGGCCACCATGCTATGACCGTGACGCGCATCATAGATATTTATGTTGTTGGGATCCACCCCGAGTATATCAGACAGCACATGACATATCTTTGCCATGACAGCGCTTCGTGTATGCTGCTGGCCAATGCAGTTGGTTTTTATCGCCACCACCGTGTCCGACCATGATTTGATGGGTGGCCTTATGAATATGGCGCGCCAGGCCTCATCCGAATTGCGCGTGCTCACAAGTCCGCACGCCAGTTTGTCCATGTTCTCCCAGACCGCCTTATCGTTGACAAGCTTCTCCTGACCGGCCCAGGTCCGGGGAATGCTTTCAATGCGCGTTGTCATGCCTGGGTCGGTGACCCCGACAACGCGAAGACTACTGATATTCGGGTGAACCCTTGTCTTTGGTGCCCAGTTTGCCCTTGCCTTGGGGATGAATATCGTTGGAAAGGCGGCAATCCCAGCCCCTGTCATGACTGTTTTTTTGATAAAACTTCTTCTGGATATCTTATCCATTGCATCTCCTTTCCTTCCTGGTCCTTCCGGGACTTAGGGATCGCTCAGATGAAATTCCTAAACCATGGCCCGCTCAGCTTGGGTTTCCCCACCAGCTGTGGCACAAACTTATCAAAAAGATAGATCAAAGGAATGCAGACCGCTAAACTCAGCACGGTCATCAAACAGCCCACCCAGAAGACGGTCAACCCGGAACCGGGAAGGGTATCCAACACCCATTTTGCGACCCGGCCATTGATATAGTGATAGAAAATGCCGTTGAGGCACATGAGGATCAGGGTGTTCTGCCCCATCCAGACGATTGTCTTTCGCGAGGGTGTGATTTTGGCAAGAAAAAGTATCAGGAAAGAGCCCGCAACCGCAGAAACAGGAAACCAGAAGAAATTTCCATGGGAGGCGAATATGATCACCACGGCATCATAAACGCTGAAATTGAAAGGCCCGGTGTTTAGTTTGTAGGTGAACAGGACAATAAGGAAAGTGATGATCGCGCCCGGCACCAATATCTTCAGCGAAACCTTGTCAATGAGGAATTTCTTACGCCTCAAATAGATGCCCATTAAATAGAATGCATACATGGTAATCGCCTCATGGATGAAGAGATAATTCCATCCGATTACCCTTCCCTTCAACGGGTTAAATATATCTAATTTCAAATTGAGCCAGTACCCCACCACATAAAATACAACGGCACCGATCAAAATCTTTGAATTGGAGCTTAAAAACCGAAACGCACCGTAATGAACCAGTTCCACGGAAAACAACATAAGAATAAACCAGGACGGGACACAAAACGAGGGTATCCCGAAGAGGGTGTTAAGCAGCCCTTTGATATACCCTTCAACGCTGGGTAGTTTCATGCCATAGAATTCCCCGGGAAAGAAGACGGGCAGCACCATGAATATTGCCGTAAAAAATAGGAAGGGGATAAGACGGGAAACAAAGCGGTGTTTTAAGTATTTTCCAAAACGAAACTCGATATCACTCTCCTTGACCACATAGCCTGCCAAAACAAAAAAGACCACCATGTGAAATGAGTATATGAATTTGTATTGAGCAAAGCCGGCGGGATTTTTCAGCAGCATGAATCGCTCGATGAAATGGCCGTAAAAAACCAGCGCCATGGCGTAAAACCGCGCCACATCAATCACCCAGATTCTTCTTTTTCCTGATTCCGTTTCCATACTCATAAGCCAAATTCCTCCTCATAAAGTCGGTGTTGCCGGTTTAGCCGGGGGCATAGCCCTGGGAGTATTTCCATTCTAACTGCCCGGGGCAGGAAAAGACTGACCCCATGGGCCTTGGAGAAACATATATTTCAAGTTGTGTTCAGTGGAAGCCGGGTCTTTCAACCTTTCTTCAAAGGCATTGGGATCAAAAAATTCCTTTGGCTGTTCTTTTGAATAGCTGAATAATACCTCTTCATATCTGTCATACCGTCGGTGCCACTTGAGTATGCGGATGGGCAGTTTGCTTTCGCGGAGAGCCCAGACGCGTATATTCCATAAGGTGTCATACGACTGTGCATCAAAAACCAGAAGGTCTTTTGATACCTCTACGTCAGAAACCACAAGGCTGGTGGCATCAATCATATTCTCCCCGGTCATGGTCTCAATAATCGATTTAAGCGTTGGTTTCTCGAATCTATTTACCCTTTCAAAAGCCTGCAGGATATTTCTACAGATAAAGCCTTGACCAGTCTCTCGGCGCGTTTTTACATCAAATGTCCTGAAGTGTCGCCAGCCGCCATTCAGATCAGCAAAAGCAATTTTGTCACCGCTATGTATTCGGGCCCTACCATCACTGCTTATCCAATATTGCGCTTTTCCGTGCCCGTTGCTGTATGGATTCCCAAAATACACTGCGACCGCACAGGAGGGTATTGCGCGAAAATGTTCTTCCACATCCGCCCAGGTTGCCGATTTATTACCAAGAAATAAGAACATCACCGTGGCGATACACGCCGCCCCCGTTCCCGTCAACAATAGAAACCGAACCAAGGGTAGAGAGAAAGGGAATATCCCACGCCATCTATAACACCAACGGCCTTTTTTGTTGCTTAGATATGGATGTTCTTTCAGATCTTGCCGGAAACCATCAAGCCTCTTTCTCAGTTCTTTCTCAAGCACATCCGGAACCGGAGAGTTAAAGGTCTCCTGTAATGCATCCAAGGCATCATCATAGTCTCTATTATTATCTTTTTTGATATCCATCAGGCATCTTCTGTTTTTATTTGGAAATACCGAGTTCAAGGAGAATCTTGGCCAGGCGTGCCTTGCCTTTGGAAAAGTGAGATCGGGCCGTAGCCTCCGAACACCCCAAAATGTTTGCGATCACATTATAAGGTGAATCCTCTATGGCCCGCAATAGCACTGCCTGTCCTTGATTTGCCGGAAGCATCGAAATGGCCCCGCGAACGGCTGATGCCCTGTCCTTTTCTTCCAGAGGGTCTTGCGGATGAGCAGGCAAAAACATCGCCTTGATGCTGTCCAGACGGATTTCGCGACGTCGTCGCCGGGCCCTTTTTCGTACAGCATCGTAGGACCGGGTAATGCAGATGCGAAGGATATAGGCATGGGGATTGGGATGTCGGTCAATCCGGTCCAGTTTATGCCAAATCAGCGCCAGTACCTCTTGAAAAACATCCGCGGTATCCTCCGGATCATGAACGATACGCGCTACAGTACTGATCATCTGATTCTCTATCGGCCTGAGTAGTCTCTCATAGAGACCATCGACTTGCATCACTTGCACCTCCCGGGCATAGTTTCTACAGCCTTTAAGAGAAATATTTTGGAGCACTCATTCATAATGTCTGGCACTAATGCTTAAGACTGATTTAGACTTATTTTCACATCATATTTACTATTATATCAAACAAAAATAAAAGCAACATTGCAAACTATTTTTCCTGACCTCCAGAGATTCAATAGAGATAGTACCTCTATAATAAACGTCACACCATATGAAAATGTGTAACCTTGAACAAGAAAAGTGCCTCTTAACGAGCTCGCAGATGTAATTGCACGACACCTGACAGTAGAATCAGAATACCCACAACCATCAATGTTGTCAAAAAAATAGCGATTTTTTACATTTAAATATATTTTTTTTCAATATCGAAATTATACGGGAAAAATGACATTCATTTCGGCAAATCACCAACTTTTTTTCGATTTCCTGTCAATCATGTTCGTTTCTGAACTTTTTTCACTAAATTGGTTGATCATAGTGCTGTTTGTTGATAATATCAGCTCAAGCATAAGGACAGGTAGCGAAAGCGTATGTGAAAACCCGATTAGGGAGGTCCATCTGTGTTAGAGAATGAAAACAATATGAATAACAATGAAAACAATATGAATAACAATGGCAAGGCTCGAGGAAAATCGGTCCTTCTTCGCCATGAGAAGATCGTTGAGGTTGTCAAATCCCGTGGATTTGCTTCAATCGAGTCCCTGGCCAAGAATTTTGGGGTAACCCCCCAAACAATACGGCGGGACATCAATGAACTTACCGCGGCAGGGCTGATACGCCGCTACCACGGGGGGGCAGGGCTACGTTCCAGTGTAGAAAATGTGGCCTACACCACACGTAAGGTACTCTGTCTGCCGGAGAAACGCCGTATTGCCCGAATGTTGGCCGGGCATATCCCTGACAACGCTTCCCTTTTCATTGACATCGGAACCACCACAGAGGAGGTGGCCAGGGCGCTCCTTGATCATAAAAAGCTCAGGGTCATAACGAACAATCTTAACGTGGCAACAGTCCTGAGCAAAAACGAGAGCTTTGAGGTCATTATCACCGGGGGAGTGGTCCGTAGCCGGGATCGGGGTGTTACGGGAGAAGCAACGATTGACTTTATACAGCAGTTCAAGATCGATTTTGGTGTCATCAGTGTGAGCGGGATCGATTGGGACGGGACTCTCCTCGACTTCGATTATCACGAGGTTCGTGCCGGCCGAGCGATTATTGGAAATTCCCGTAAGGTCTTCCTTGTGGCTGATCACACCAAATTCGGCAGGGAAGCCATGGTAAGGCTCTGCAATATACAGGAGGTTGACGCCCTCTTTACGGATCGAAGACCCCAGCCGAGCATGAGTAAGATGCTTTCCGAAGCAGAGGTCACACTCCATGTGGCAAATGAGAAATCAGCTACCGACTAAGGATCAGCTAATGGTTCACCCGTTCAAAAAGTCTTTGACAGGATAACAGGATAGACACGATCTTAAAAGGAAGTTCCTATGAAATCCAGTTGATCACAAAATTTATCAGTAACCGTTCACAGGTTCAGGGTTTCCCACTGAAAGCGGGATTCAGGGTTAGGAACAAGGGCAAAATTGAAGGCCGGAAGACCTCGTAAAAAATGCTGGTTTTGCCACATAATTGGCACGCGCTATATTCCAGATTTGCGGAGATGTGGAAGCGGTCAGTTTTCCCGTACAAAACGTTTACAAAACGGCGTATGGTGATGAGAATACAACCTTTGAACCTCTGAACCTTTGAACCCGTGAACGGTTACGAAAAATTATCATGTTCATCCTGTTAATCCTGTCAAAAATGGCTACAAATGTTTTTTCCTGACCTCGTACATCACGATGGCAGGGATGAAAAAGACCACGTCGGCGATCATCTTTCCAATAAAGGTCCCCAAAACGAATTCTCCAATGAGTTTGGGCATCAGGTACATGAAGAACGGCCGAACCGCCAGGACATCCAGGATCTCAGATGGGCCAAATTCGATAATCAGGTTTCGCAAATCCTTAAAATAAGCGACAAAGCCATAGCTCAGGTCATGTTTTTTATGATGCTTCAGGCTCTTTCTCACATCGTTGTAGGCGATGATGCCGTAAAAGCTGATGGAGGCCATGGCCGACCCCACAAAGGCCGCTAACACATTGTCTCCAGTGGTTTGGTAAATGATCCATGCCGTGGCGAGAGACAACAGGGTGCTCAAGATATCGGCTAACAGATACCGCCTGAGCCATTCCTTTATCTTGTTTTTCACTTTCTTATTTCGCTAAGGGTTCTTCTTTACCGGCAGCCTTGATCTAACCGGGTTTCCTTAACCCATAGATCACAAAGGCCGCCACGCACATAACCACTATGCCAAGGATAAGAAATGATTCATAGAACAGAAGGCTGCCCGTCTTCAGTTGAGATGGAGGGAAAAAACCGATAAACAGGGTAAACAGCCCACCCAATAACCCCAATGCAGCCACGAGCCACATACCGAAATTGCCCCAGGGGATACGGTAGGGGCGATGGACGTCCGGCCGCTTGTACCGCAGGATCAGAGCGGACAGAAACATGAGCAGGTACATGATCAGGTAAAGCTGGGCCGTAAGGGCGGTGAGTATCCAGTAGGCGCTGCTCACCGTAGGCATCAGCAGGAATACAAAAACCAGGCCTGTCACCACGAGGGCCTGAAGGAACAGGATGTTCACGGGGACATCGCCATGGATCTGACGTTGAAGAATGGGCGGCAGCAGGCCGTGCCGGGCCGATACCAGCAGCCCCTTGCTGGGACCGATAATCCAGGCAGCCACTTCTCCTAAGGAGCCCACAACAACAAGCAGGGCCACAATCGGCACCAGCCAGTGCAGGTGATGGGCGGCAAAAAACTTGTCAAAGGCCTCCATGATTCCGGCCACCAGGCTGATTTCCTTCTGGGGCACCACAAAGGCAATGGCTAAGGAGCCTAATATGATGGCAGTGATGGAGACAAACACGGAAAGGAAAATTGCCTTTGGAAAAGACCGCTTGGGATTTTTTACTTGGGAGGCATGGGCCGCAGAAACCTCGATCCCGGAGACGATGACTAAGGCCCCGGCGAGGAAGACAAAGCTGTCCATTTGAGTAAAATCCGGAATGAGGGAGGCCACTGAAAAATGGATCTGGGAAGCGTTTCCGGCCACGATCCAATTGAATCCTAAAAAAACGATCAGGCCCGTGGTGATCAGGGTACTGATCACCCCTAATGTGCTGATCCAGGCGGAGGTTTTCATCCCGTGCAGGTTGGCAAAGGTGCCTCCCCAGTAAACCACTAACACCACCGCCAGGGTGTAGACTTTATTGTTGGCCAGCTCCGGTGAAAAGCCATAGGCTAAGGTGGCCGCTATAAAGGAGAGTACAGTGGGAAACCAGATCACATTTTCGCTCCATTGCAGCCAGATAGCCAAAAACGCCCACCGTCTTCCTAATGCCTCGTTAACCCAGATATAGACACCCCCATCTCCCTTGGGCGGCCATGTGGAGGAGAGTTCTGCAGTAACAAGTGAAATGGGAATGAGAAAAAAGGCGGCGGAAATGACCATGAAGGTAATGGCGCGAAACCCCTCTTCCGCCATGAGGGGAAGCCCTCTGACAGAGTAAATTATGGCCAGATTGATCATGGCGAGGGAGACCCAACCGATGGTCCCTTTGCCGGCCGTTGTCGATATCCCTTCCTCCCTTTGACCGGAAGCCTTTTCAGATCCCGAGTTTACAGATCTCTCCATCTCTACGCCTTTTCCTGTCGATGCGGGTGTAAATCACCGCTCCCAGCCGAAGTTCCATCGCATGGTGAACTGAATCCGGTGGTTCTGTCCGGTAGTGTTGCCGTACACCGCCGTACGATCCGTAATGGTACGATGGCCGAACATGTATTCCAGGCCCACGTCAAAGGGGGGCCAGGGGCTCCATATCAGGTTCATGGAGGCGTACTGGGTCTGTTTGTAGGTTCCCTGGTCGGACGCATTGGGCGGATTGGGCCATTCATCAAAATCGCTGTCCAGACGCACAAGACCGTAGGTGGCCGTTGACCGAAGGGATTTAGCCCACCAATGCTGATAGGCCGCCCACACACCGAATGCCGGAATCGCTTTGAGGCTTGGATTGGCATTAGACGTGGGGGCCGCGTCAAGCCCCAAACCCGACGTGTCCTGGATGTAGGCCCCCAGGGCATTCCCATACATACCGCCTAAGATTAAGCTGTCGTTCTTCCACGTATCTATGCTTCCGCTTAATATCACCCCCCATCCGTTCACCGTCTGGTCGTATCCCGGTCCCTCGGCCCTCAGCCGGCGATATAGCCCGCCCAATTCTATCTGCGCCCAGTCAGGCTCGTAACTCAGTTTTCCGATCACCGCCGGGAATTGGTCCGTAGTAACAGACGTCATTTTAGCCGGTAGTGTGATCTCCCCCGGGGCGTCCTCCACGCCGATGGTAAAGAAAACCTCCCGCTTCTTTGCATCTAACTGCAGGGGAATTTTCAAGCTCGCCTGGGTAAAACGTGTTTCAGGAATAATGTTGGGACCTTCAAAGTCGAGGGTGTCCGGTATGGAAGCCTGATTAAGCCATAGGGTGTAATCCAGACCCGCTTTCAGCCACCCCCACTCTCCATAAGCCTTGTAGATCTGGAATTCAGTTCCGGTTGTGGAACCAAAAAGGTTCACATCCGCATAGACCTTGAATGGACCCCAGGGCGTGTCAGTCTCGGCCCAGCCGGTCAGGTAACTCTGGTTGGGACTGAAACCGGTGCGGTTGGTAGTGTCAGCAGCCTGTCCTCCCACGGGAATATCTGCGGTAATGAACTCCCGCTCCACACTCCCTCCGGGCGTCAGACCCACCGCATTAAAATCGTGGATCACGTCCACCTGGATGGCCCCGGCAATCCCCACCCGAACCTGGCGTCCGCCAATCTCAAGGGGCACCGGGGCATTGGCGCCTACCTTTGCCACGACCGGTCCCTGAGCCTCGGGGGGGGGCTTGACCTCGGGCTTGATCTTACGCCGGGATGGCCTGACAGGGACCTTTTTTCTTGGCTTGGGTTCCTCTGTTTTAACCGCCGGTGATACTTCCGCCCCGGGTTTTACCATATCCGCTTCAAGCTCTTGTACCCGTTTCTGCAACTCAAGCACCATCTTTTTAAGGGCTTTAATTTCCTCCTGCATGGCGCTGTCTGAAACCTCAGCCGCGGGAACAGTTGTCGCAAAGGCCCCAAGAATTGCGGAGATTAAGAACCAGAATCGAAATGTTTTGACTCTCATGGAAACGCCTCCCGGATTAGTATTTCGTAGCCGTTCAAGGTTCCTTTTTTTGCTGAAGCCTGAACATTTGAACCCGTAAACGGTTAAGCGGCTTCTTCTCTTTTTGTGAAAAGTAATGCGTAGACGGCCATTATAATCATAACCAAGGCTATAACCAGCCAGAGTTCATCAAGTGTAGCCGATGCAAAGGCGGACATGATGAAAATGGATGACATGAGTACAATGATTTTATTGCTGATCGATTTTGACCCTGTCGCCCTATCCTTTTTCAGCAGGGCAATACCCGACCAGAAGTAGGGGAAGAGAAGCAAAAGAACAGAGATGGTTACGGTGATGTTGAATGCGGCGGCGACGTTGCTGCCAAGCATCATGAGTATCAGTTCAACCACGGTCATGATAACACCGTTGATGACGAGACCTTTGCTGTTGATCCCATGTTTGTTGGTATAGGAGTAGGCTTTGGGGAGGAATCCATTGTCGGCACTGGTCTTGGCGGCGCTGGCAGATGACAGGTTCCAGACCAGGAAGCTGGCGATACAGGCAATGGCCATCACGGCGGAAACCACGTCGGCTATGATTTTTGAGTGGCAGATGTGCTGCATGGCTAAAGCAAATGAGGCCGGTGCGTTCTGAATTTCTTTGGCTGGGAACATTCCTTCAATTACGGTGGTGGAAGCGATGTAGATGATTGCCACGATAATGAAGCCGACCATGGTTGCAATGGGGACAATTTTTTTCGGATTGCGAATATGTTCATTGTTTGTGGCGACGCTTTCCACTCCGACAAAGGCAAAGATCAATATGGCGAATCCGGACATTATGGCCTTACCGGCAGGATCACCCGAGACGTTCCAGTTCTGTTTGAACAGGGTGGGATCAAAATCCAGCCATCCCGCCGTGGAAGTGATGATTACCGAGATAAGAAGTAGTGTTACGGTGCCGGATACCACTTTGGTGATCATACCGACCCCGCGAAGGGACAAGGCAACAAACACCCAGATGAGTACAATCACGGCGATGCCAAGTGCAATGGGATGATTGAGTGCGGGGACAAACAGGGCCAGATAGCCCAGACCGGCAATCAGAATGGATACGTTGGAGATCAGGTTCCCGTAGACGTAAAAGAAACCGCTCTTTGCCCCTAAAACCGGGCTTACATAGGTTGCTAATGCGGTCGGGCTGGAGTCATCAAAAAGGGTGCCCGCACGAACATATACCAGGGTCAGAAACAGGGCTCCGATGGTAACCAGAATAAATGAAATCAATGTGATCGAACCGGTGGCAGCTAATTGCTGTGGCAAAGCGATTACCCCACTTCCGGCCAGACTCGATACAATCAGAAAAACAGCACCTATTAGTCCTAATTTCTTTGTCTCATCTGTCATGTTATCCCCCCTGTTGCACGCACAATGTCCTGAAAAACTTCTTTCCATCTCGTTCGGTTCTCTCCACACCGTGGATCTCGCTTTCGTATCCGGGAAAGGCGTTTTCGAAATCCTGCCTGAGTTTCAGGTACTCGAATATGGGACCCGCCTTTTCATTCATGATTTCGCCTCCCATCATGATGGGAATACCAGGAGGATAGGGGACCATCATCACGGCCGGCGTCCGTCCCATCATTTGGTCCAGTTCCACGAATTCCACGTTTTTTCGTACCACCTGGTGATAGGCCTCGGATGGTTTCATGGCCTGATCGGGAATCACCTGAAAGGCATCCTGCATCTTTTCTAAGATTTTGTGTTCCCTCCAGTAACGATGAATGTCATTGCAGTGTTTATTGAGCCCGACCCCCCCGTATGCATCCGGGGATGCGCTCACCAGGCCTGGAAAAACCTCGCACAGCGGCGTGTCTGCGTCGTAGAGGTCCTTGAACCGCAACATTGCCGAGAGCAGGGTACCCTGCTTGGCCTCGGTGGTGCCTAAGGAATTGAGGAGCAGGAAGGAGTAGTAGTCGGTTTTTTCACAAACGATCCCTTTTAAAATGAGGTATTCGGTCACGATAGAAGCGGGAATGCCCTCGTCCTGCATCTGCCCGTGATCATCGATCCCCGGCGTGGTAAAGGTCAGTTTGATGGGGTCCAGCATGCAATGATTTTCTTCCATATCTTCAAAACCGTGCCAGTTGTTCTCGCTGCTCATAACCCAGGAAGCCTGCTGATCCGCTAAGAAATCGGCGTCCACCTGCTCAAAGGGCGTCATCTTTCCATTTACATTGACCTTGCGGGGCTGCCACATGCCAAAGAACCAGTCGTTCTTGTTTTTCTTTTGGAGGTTCTTTTCGATCTTAACCACCTTTTGCCGCAGGCGGATGGCCCCTAAGATTATGTCGTTCATCATGGTCTGGCCGTTGTCATCCATCATGCGGGTAGCCACATCTAAGGATGCAATCATGATGTACTGGGGAGACGTGGAACCGTGCATCATGTAGGATTCATTGAATTCATCGGGATCGATCTTGACCTTGCCGCCATCTTTGATGTGCAGCATGGAGGCCTGTGAAAATGCAGTGAGCAGTTTATGGGTAGACTGGGAACAGAAAATGGGGGGATGGTTTTCATCTAATTCATCATCGGTCATACCGTAGTGGTCTTTGTACATGGGATGAAAACGGGCGTAGGCATACCAGGCTTCATCAAAATGGAGGTTTTCCACACTCTTTTCTAATTGCTTCTTGATATTGACCACGTTGTAGCACACCCCGTCATAGGTGGAGTTGGTAAGGGCCGACATCTTCACTTCGTTCCCCTTCAGGTTCTCGGGGATGAGCCTGTCCTCCTTGATTTTCCGCTGGATCGATTCGGGCGAAAATTCAGACAGGCGCACCGGTCCGATGATGCCCCGCTTGTTTCTCCGGGGAATCATGTATACGGGATAGGCATCGGTGATGACCATGGCATAGTTGAGGGATTTGTGGCAGTTCCGATCCACAAAGGCGATGTCGTTCCGTACGAGCTGGCTCCGCCAGATGATCTGGTTCACGTTGCTGGTGCCGTTGAGCACATAATAGGTCTGATCGGCGCCGAACACACGGGCCGAGTTTTTTTCCGCATCCCCCACCACGCCGCTGTGCTCTAACAGGGACCCCAATTCCGGAACGGAGACGGAAAGGTCCGAGCGAAACACACTTTCCCCGAAGAACTTAAACAGGGCCACCCCTGCCGCACTGCGTAAGAACCCTTCCCCACCCATATGTCCCGGGGTGTGCCAGGCGAATTTGAATTCATTGGCGTACTGCACCATGGCGCCGAAAAAAGGCGGATAAACGGTTCGCACATAGTCCACCACATGGGTTTCAATCCGCCCCGCCATAAAGGAGATGGTTTCCGACGTCTTCCAGAGGCAGTCATTGACATCCCTTAGAATTTCCGTCGGAATCCGGTCCATTTCCCTCCGTCCCGTCAGTAGAATAATGGGAATCCCCTGGTGCCGCTTCCTAACTTTGACAATCAATTCTTCCGCTGTTGTGCCTTCACCGGGATCCTCCTCAGGGATATCCCAATCCACCACAATGCATCCAAAATCGGACCGGGAACGGAATATCTCGTAGCCGTCTTCATAGGTAAAAGACGGGATGATCCGACAGTCTTGTACTTCCTTTAATTGTTCGGTCAACTGCCGCAGCCTGTATCCTTCGTCGTTTTGGGCATCGAACTGCCCTGAAATAATCAGCACCGGCCATTCGCGCTTTGTTATCTCCATACCTACTCCTCCTATTGTAGTTGTGGCATTATGGGAAGTTCCCCATGACTTCAAAGAGTCCGTCCCGAATGCCGCTTTTGATTGTTATCAATCGATGTAACTGTTCACGAGTTTAGGGGTTTAGGATTCAAAAAGAAGTCAAAAATCAGAAAAAAGGCTGGGGATTTTATAATAAAGCAAAGCCTCAGAGCATTGGCGCTTATGTCAAAAACCGGATGGTCACCTCTTTCGGAAGCGCCAACCCAAGGGCCACCTCCGCTGCCTTAATTAGGGACGATGGAATCGGACAGGCATGATGACATTTGGACTTCTCAGCAGACAGAAAAACAGGGCTCTTGGTCAAGGGTACAAAAAGCTCTTTCATCTTTATCGGCCCCAAGTGCATGGCAAGTTCTTTGATCTGATCGCAATCCGACCGGATGTTGAACCTTACCCCGTCCCCATCCTTCCATGCGCTGATCGAGCATATAAAGCCACAGATACCGGGATCTGCAATGACACGAACGACCTCCGATTTATCCTCCCTATCAATTCCCTCTTGATTTTCCATAACAAGTGCCTGAACGAAAGCCCCTAAACAAAAAATCCCGCTCTCGTTATACAAAGAAGCGGGGTTTCTAAGCGATTGTAAACCATTTCTAATCCTCTTTTCTCTCTCGAGTTTGAAAGAAGAAACTTCGTGCGGGAATACTGCCAAATGTTGTTTACACATAACTACTCTATAAGTCAATGGGAATTGGCCTGTTTAGCGTTTGAAACTTGTCGAAAATCCCGACTTTAGCGGGGATACTGGATGCAATTTTGGCGTGAGATATCTGGTTTCCGCCCCCCTTTTCAAAGAAGTGAGGACTGGAAGTTGAAATCTGCACCAAAAATAGAGTATTTGCATCTTTGCGCTGAAAGGGCTATATTCATTTTGTTAGAGTGTAATTTTTTTTTCGTTGGCCAATTTGCACCTCTCTTGTGCAACCGTGTAGCCAGTTTCAAACCTTGTGAAGGAACGCAGAGACCGATGGACAAAGACTTCCTTTGTGATTTTTCCCAATAAATGGCATAATTATGAGGGATCAGGTTTAACTTGAAATAGGAGGGATTCAGTGGATAACAACGTTACTGTTTCAGGGAACTGGGTTGAAGATTTGATCCGGGATTTCATCGCCACTTCACCCGACAACAGCATGAGAAACGAAGCTAAAGAACCTGCTTGGGACGGTGCTTTGGTGGGCTTCGCCTCCGGTGTGGATCAGATCTGGCAGCAGTACAAGGAGTATGTCGGGGCTTTCCACTGGACCCCTTGGGAGGTTTTCAACCAGCACCATCCCAATGAACCAGCGAAACCAGAGGAGCTGACGGTCATTTCATGGGTCTTGCCCCAGCGGGAGATGGTCCGCAATGCTAACCGCCGGGCCAAGATGTATCCATCTGAGGAATGGGCCCGGATCAGGGTCTACGGGGAGGAGTTCAACGTGGCCTTGCGTCGCCACGTGGCCGAGAGCCTCGAGCAGGCCGGATATCCGGCAATCGCCCCGATGCTGGTCCCCAACTGGACCATCGTCAAGTCGGAACGATTTTCCTACGCCTCTTCCTGGTCTGAACGCCACGCTGCCCATGCGGCCGGTCTGGGCACCTTCGGGCTGTGCGACGGGCTCATCACTGCCAAAGGCAAGGCCATGCGGGTAGGATCTGTAGTAGCCAAAATACTTATTGAACCGACCCCCCGGCCGTATGACAACCACCGGGCCTACTGCCTTTTTTTCTACGATGGCAGTTGTGGGGAATGCATTGATCGTTGCCCGGTCCGTGCCATTAGCAAGGCAGGCCACGACAAGGAGAAGTGCCGTCAACACCTGGCCCGCTCCCGGGAGTATGTCAAAGAGACCTATAAATTTGCCGGTTATGGTTGCGGGCTGTGTCAGGTGGACGTGCCTTGCGAGACTGGCATCCCGGTCAAGGCTTCCAGAGAGGCTTTGGAGCGTGGCGAATTGCCCTCCCCTCCGCCGCCCCTGGCTTGATAACACACGGTTCCTCATACTCTTAGGCCAGTGCCTTCAGCCTTTCCAGACGCTTATCCCTCTTTTTCAAAACCATCTTGAAATTCCTCGGTACATCCGCTAAAAGCGACCCTGATTGCTCTGCCCCAAGAGTGTAACAGTCCAAAATCTTCTCTTCAATGGCCAGTGCCTTTTTCCCAGCGTCGGCAAGACTTGCACTGTCCGGCAGATCAGTCTCGAAAGTATAATTCTCTGCTTCCAGATCAAAGGCATAGCACCCTTCAATGGCATCGGATATTACAGACTGATAGGCCATCTGAATCTGCTTGTTGTACTTCCTGTTTTCTTTCGCAAAAGCAAGGAAATCGTTTTCATTTGCAGGAAATCTTCCGGCTATGTCTTCGTAAAATTTTGCCGCCTTTTCCTCGAGTTCCCTGATAAAACTCAACGTCTCAGAAGCGGTACGTAAATTCATATTTATTCCCCTTTCTTATAACCACCGGTGAATACAAACTTTACTTTCCGTAAAAAAACGAACTGCTTCTTTTCCCTGGGTATGCAATACACCTAAGAAAGAACCGGCCATCCCGCTGAACGGGAAGAAGGCCATAGGCGCGACAATACCGATATTGATCCCGATGTTTCCACTGATACAATCATACTGAAATTGACGTGCAGCCTTACCGTTTGAGGTAAATATGGCATGCCCATTGTGGTAAGGACTTTCGTTACAGATTTCTATGGCTTCATCGAGCGTCTTGGCCCTGATAATTCCCATGGTCGGCCCAAAGATCTCTTCCCGGACGATCCTCATCTCTCGTGATACATTTTCCATAATGGTTGCGCCTAAAAAACAGGTCTCCGGGTAATCGCCAAGGATCTCTTTCGCCTTTCTACCATCCAATTTCAGGGTAGCGCCTTCTTTCAGGCCAATTTCTATGTGGTTCAATATGCTTTCTTTTTTCTGTACGTCCCTTACAGGTCCCATCTGCACAGACTCATCAAGCCCGTAACCGACCCTGATGTTTCTGGCTCTGTCGGTGACCTTTTCCACAAAATCGTTGTAAAAGGCATCGTCATTACCCACAATAACCAGCGTTTGACCGGCAAGGCACCTCTGACCGGCGTTCCCGAAGAAGGATGTCATGAGACCCGGGATGGTGGCTTCCACATTGCAGTCGGGCATGATGACGATAATATTCGCAGCCCCCCCCTGGGCAATGCATCGTTTACCGGTCTCGCCGCAGCCCGGGTAGATCACATTCTGCATGACCGGCGTGGAACCTACAAATGTAATCCCCTGGATATCCGGATGTTCCAACATACCGCCAACAACCGTTCTCCCGCCATGAACCATATTCCACACCCCCGGGGGGAAGCCTGCCTCTTCAGCAAGCTCCGTAATCTTTGTCTGGCTGAAGGGCACTTCGCTGGATGGTTTGATGACAACGGTGTTACCTGTGGCCACCGCGTACGGCGCAGACCATAGGGGAATCATAAATGGAAAATTGAACGGGCCGATAACTCCAAAAACACCTAAGGGCTGTCTGATGAGATATTCGTCAATACCAGATGCAATGTCCTCCAAGGAATCTCCCATCATGAGGGTCGGGATGCCGCAGGCAACTTCAACATTTTCAATGCCCCGTCTGGTTTCTCCTCTGGATTCATCAATACACTTTCCATGCTCCTGTGTCTGGACCCTGCTGACCTCCTCAAAATTCTCCTCCAACAACTCACGTAGCCTGAACAGGTACCGGCACCGGGTCACCGGAGGGGTTCTTCTCCAGTCATGAAATGCCTCCTGTGCCGCCTGCACAGCGCTATCTATCTCTTCCTTGGTTGAGATGCCGACTCTTCCTATGGTCTCGTAAGTCGCCGGATTCACCACATCGATGATTTCACCCTTTGATTCAACCCACTCCCCGTCAATGTAATTCTTAGCCACGGGTACACCTTTTATCGGTTCATCCAATAAAGCCATAATTAGATCCTCCTTATCCAAATTTATAGTGTATAATTTATCCTCGACGCCGAAAACGCCCTGAAAAAACCCCCATAACCTCAAAGACCCTCATCCGTTTTTGCCGACCACCTCTTCCTCGCTCAGAACCAAAAACAACTTGCTGGCCCCTACCCTTCTGCTCACTACGCCCTGCTGTTTAAGAATGGGATCATCCGCGGTAACAACACGCGTTTGCCCACCCACTTTTGATGGCCAATCGGTCATCGTCCTGTTGTCTTCAATTTCGGAAGGATCAAAAGTGGCCGTGTCCATCTTCATGGCCATATATCTTCCCACTTCCAGTAAATCATTGGCCATGGCTATGCCGGCAGCAGCAGAGTCCCTCTGGATCAAACACTCTAAGATAATTTCATGTGCTTTACGGACATTTTGGTAAAACTCAGGACCCAGATCAAGCCCCGCCTTCATGGTACTCAGAAGATTGTCAACAAAGTCAATGAGCAGAATCAGAAGCGTATTCTCGGTCATTCTAACTAAATAACGATGAAACCCGATTTCCCTTGAAATCTCAGACTGACGATGGGTAACAGCTTCGCCAATTATTCTCCTCAAATTCTCGATATCGTTTTCTGTCCTTTTTGAGGAAGCGATACGGGCCACGGTGGGCTCGATAAAATAGCGGAGCGCGGTGATTTCTTTGACTGAAACCGGTTTGAAGTGGATGAAATTAATGATACTGTTGATGGTGGTCTTCATATCCACTTCTGCTACAAAGGCGCCCCCGGAAGTTCCTTTTCGGATCTCAATCAGCCCCATAACTTCAAGGACCCTCAGAGCCTCCCGCATGGTGGCTTTACTCACCCCAAACTGCACAATCAGTTCCTTTTCAGACGCCAACCGGTCACCGGGCTTGAGTCGGCCCGACAGGATAGAATCACGGATCTGCGAGATTATGTTATCTGATACCTTTTCTGATTTGTTGACCGTATTAAACATAATAAAGCCTGGAAGATAAGCCTGATAAAATGAATTCCCTGTTTAACCGGCAGAAAAAATTTAAGGAGTTGAACCGTAAATTACATGAAACAGGAAAGATGTCAAGAGATATATTATATATATTATAATCATTAGTATAAACCCCCATCTCGCAAGCAATCGTGGTCCTTTTCGAGAAAATACCTTTCAAGATTTGAGTTCTGAATCAATGTGAAAACGGTTGACATACAAAGTGATTATCAGATAAAAACTCTTCCCAGTTGAATAAGTGAGGTGGGCGTTATTTACTATACAAAGGAAAGATCAGGATTGATCAAGAACATTGGACTTGGTTTAATCCATATCTATTATGGACAGGGTGTCGGGAAAACCACCAGGGCCATAGGCCTGGCCATAAGGGCAGCGGGGGTGGGCCTCAAGGTCAATTTTATCCAGTTTATGAAATCCGGCAACTCCGGGGAAATAATAATATTTGCCAACATCCCCAACATCCGTTACCAGTGTCCGGGCAGGCACCCCTTTATATTCTCCCGAGGACCCGATGAGGTGCATTACAAACATGCATCGGAGGCGCTTGGATATGCCATCGAGGCGGTTGAAGAGGGAACTCAGTTGCTGATATGCGATGAGATATTGAACACGCTAATTTTCGGCCTGTTAAAAGAGGAACAGGTGCGGGACCTCATCGAAAAATGCAGAGGGGAAATAGAACTGGTGATGACCGGCGCAAATGCGCCTGTGGGGCTTATTGAATTAGCGGATTACGTTACCGAGTACAAGCAGGTCAAACACCCCTATTATGCGGGCGCCAAGGCCCGAAGAGGGATTGAGTTTTAAATCTTCTGTACAGCCGCCAATGAAATAACACTCAAAAACGCACCTGCCACAAAGGGAATTCGATAGTCCACCATCCAGAGCAACCCGCCAATGGCGGGAAGGAATACCGCCGCAATATGGTTGATGGTAAAACCCACGGCCATACTCGGTGCGATATCTTTGGGATCTCCCACTTTCTGAAAATAGGTCCGGATGGCAATGGCAAAATTAAAAAAGATGTGGTCCAGGATGTAAAGAATCGCAACAACCATCCTCGACTCCACTGTTGCATAGGCTAAGAAAATAAATATCAAACTGAAATATTCCAAGGAGAGGACCTTTCTTTCACCGAACCTGATGATGCTTCTCCCAATCAGAGGGCTTAGAAAGTAGTTTATCAGATTATTGATTACAAAAAGGATGGTAACCTCCTGAACTGTAAAATGGAATTTCTTCACTAAAAGAAAGACCGCAAAGGCCATAAAGATCTGTCGCCGGGCCCCGGCCATGAATGTGAGAAAATAGAAGAGCCAGTACCTCTTCCGAAATATCATCCTTTTGTGCTGTGGGATAATGTTTTGATCAGTGGGGTTGCGGGTAAAGGCCCATATACCGGCCATTGTTATCATCCCCCCGATAATCAGATATGTCTGCGTAAAATCGAGTACAGCAGTCAAGAAGTAGATGAAGACGCCGATACCGATACTTGAAGCTGCTGCTATGCTTCGCAGCTTCCCGAACACCCAGGGCGACGTCTGTTTGTCAAAATATTGAAGGGTTAACGACTGGTTGGTCGTCTCAAAAAAGTGGAATCCAAAACTCATTATAAGGGTCGTAATCATCAGCCCTGCATAGGAGGGAAACATCCCCGTAAGCCCGAGTCCTACTCCGAGGAACAGGACAGAGAGAGCGGAGAGGCGATGCTCTTTGACGATCATCATGACAAAGACAGCAAGAAAGGTAAGAAATCCGGGGATCTCCCTCACCGATTGAATCACCCCGACCTCTCTGCCTGTGAGGCCGACCTGGTCCGCTGCAAAATTGTTAAATAGTGTCAACCATGCCTGTAGCCCTATTGTAGAGCAGATGGTCAGCACCATCAGAAAGCGGAACATCGGTTTCTGGTTTGTCTTATTCATAAAAAAACGCTCGTCATAGATGCACAACCTCCACATCTCCCCATTTTTCAGTCAGGTATTTGGCCACAAGCCGACGGTGGCATCTGTCAGGTTCAGGCTCACTGCATAAGAGGCATCCCCCGTCAAACACCTCCTTGGAAATAGTCTTCTCCGGCCCTCTCTCCTCCAACAGGGCCACAAAATCCCGCTCATAAACCGACCAGTCACCCTTGTTCTTCTTATACGCTTCCAGAATCTCCTTTGTGGGGGCCAGCTCCGGGAGATGGATATAATCGATACTGCATATGCCCCTCAGGAAATACCTGAGGTCATCCCGCTTTGTAAAACCGGCAAGCTGTGACACATTGTTTAGACGTATATCTATGACGCGTTTCACACCAGCTTTGGACAGCTTTTTAAAAAAGACCTCAGCCGACTTCTTTGTAAACCCTATGGTAAAGAGCTTCATTTTGTTCATCCCATCCCCTTTCCATTATTTGATCAATCCTCCCCATCCTTTTTTACAAAGGCAATTCTGTCACCCTGGACATCATAGGCCCGTTCAATCATCTCCTCAGGGGAATGGAAGAGATCTCTTTCAGACAACTTCAACAGCTCCATCAGCCTCTTGATTGCCTGATCGTTCTCCTCAACAGAACCGTCATCCAGGATATGTCTTATCCTCAAACCTTCAGCGCGGACATGCCTGCAGACTAATATGGTCCTGTGACACATAATCGGGTCTTTTTCCGAACACATCAGGGCGATACGATAGGACTTCATCCCTGCCCTCACTCTCCTTAGCCCTTCCTGAAAAAGCCCTGTTTGCGCAAGACGATTATAATCGACTTTACCTTCCACATAACAATCTGGGGCATCGCTCCTCGGGCCTAATTCTTTTCCTAAAAAAACATAAGCAACCCCATGCCTCTTCAGTTCCGCTTGCAGGGTTTGGCGGTTGAACTGTGGATTGAACTTGCTGTAGGGATCGGACCGCACATCACAAACCGCCGTGATCTCGTGCATGGAGAGCAGTTCAATAAACCTGTCAATGCTATGTGTTGAGTGACCGATAGTATATAATTCAGCCATGAGGTCCCTCCTCTTCATGAAAGGCTGATGATAGAGCAGGAATCAATAGAATACGGGGAAAGGAAAAGATCAGAGGCGCCACTGATTTATACTTCAAGTCTCCATACCGTTTCTTAATCTGAAATCAACCACCTTATGAATCTCTGCAAAATCAGAGGTATTCAGGGTTACCACTGTGGCTCCGATCTGCCGAGCAAGGAATGCTATGCACACATCGTTGTAAATGCGGGGATGTGCTGGATCCAGCCTTCCGGAAAATCGCAGTTTCTGACAGGCTTGTCCGATCAATAGCTGGGTTGAAGATGATGGTACAACAAGTCTACCCAATTTAATGAACCTCCCCCCAAAACGGATCAGGTGGCCAATTTCCCTTTTCCCCCTGGCCCCCATCCATAGCTCATGAAGAACAGGGTGCACCAAATACATCACCTTGTTGAATCCATTGATTTCATTTTGATAGAGGCCCCGGTTGAAAACGCCGATATAGATGTTTGTATCAAAAACGACTTTTTCCTGCACGCCTCAGACCTCCTTAAAATCAAAACTCCCCGCGTCTGCAAGGGTTACTTCCGCAAGCTGAAAATCGCTATCAAATTGCTTGAGCACGGCGTTTATGGCCTCTTTTTCCGACTTTGCCTTGAGGGCCGTCTTAATACGATTGACTTGATTTTGGTCCAGTTCAATGGTTTTTTTCACTAATGCCATGGTCCACCTCCATTTAATACATTTAATATGGCTGTTTAATATGGTTTAATGGTATAACGAACATGACGGCTTGTCAAGCTGCTTTTCGCTGGGAGGCTTGTCAGTCTCGCCAACAGGGACATGGAAAAGTCCCATTCGAGCTGACCCGTTACAGAAGATTGATAATCCCTGCCACTAATTTGTAGCAGTAACCCTCGTACGACTCTCCGATACTGACAGTAAAGTAAATATCTTTCTTATTGATAGGGTATTGCCCTGTCTCTTCACCAAAATACCTGTTTTCAACCATGGGGTCTGTAACCGGCAGCCAGTATCCTTCCCCGGCGAAACGGAATCTCGAGCGTACCTTTTTTAGTAGGTTTGGGCCTTCTTCGACTGTGATAGAGGCATTGTCAGGTTTGATAAGGAGAAGAGATGTCCGAACCCTTTCCTTTACAGTCTCTTCAGGTATCCTGTCATTCAGTCCGTTCCTGCTGTGATATCCGTTTATCCACAAAGAATCCGCATGGTCGCACAGTTTTGGCAGAAACGAGAGGGAGAATTGTTCCTTCCTGACCCATAGGCCTTTATCCACAATATAGTTTTCCGTTTGATAGTAATGAGGTTCGTGCCCTGATAGCGGGATGGCAATTACATCTAACAATTCAGGGGGCTTTCCATTTTCATAGCTTGTCTCTTTTATGGAGAGCTCACCGGTTTCACCATTGCTCACCGGCCTCACCCAGCTACCAACTTGATCTCCGAGCAGTTCCTTTCCTGCCACACAACGGCCCGAGTATTTCCGCGAGTTCGCTAAACAAACGACCTCTTTAATAACAGGTCTGTAGGCAATATCGCCCGTATGCACATCTCCTATAAGGCCTTTTCTGCCTATATAATTGAGTCGAAGGATCTTCAACTCTTCATAATCCACCTCGCCACCGAGTGAATCAAAGACAGGCTTCAAACGTTCAATTCCGAACTCATCAAACCTATCAAAAATAAATCGTTTCTGTTCAGTAGAAACCGTTGAAAGGGAGATCATTTCATCTGATTCAATGATACTGTTTCCGTCCTGAAAATACCTGTACAGATGGTCTAAGACCGTATCCCTCTTGATACTGAAATCCTCCATTATCTTGCTGAACGATCGGCCGGCGTTGAAACCCTCTCCAATGATTTCATGCCTCTTTTTGGATATCGGTGACGGTCTCCTTGTCTTTTCCCTCCTGGTCCTCTTTGTGCGCTCCTCAATGTGATGAAGACTGCAATATTCCTGGATGATCGGCAAGAAAACGGAACCGTACTTTTCATGCTTGACCGTTCCAACGCCGTGAATATCCAGGAGACACCCGTCACTCTGCGGAAAATAGGTCGCCATTTCAATTAGGCTCTTGTCAGGGAAAATGACATAAGGTGGCACCCCGGACATATCAGCCAGCCGCTTTCGTTCCTTTCTCAGGGTCTCAAACAGATCCCGATCGTAATCCGGATGGGCATCTTCTTCCGGGCTTCGATCAACCCTCTCTTCCTGCAACAGGCCAAAGACCTTATCTTTTCCCCTGAGGACTTCCCATCCCTTGGCCGTAAGGCTCAGGCCTCCAAATTCCATATCCTGGGCCATGAACCCTTTCTGGATAAACTGTCTCGACATATGGAACCATTGTTTTTTTGAGAATTCCTCTCCAATCCCATAGGTTGAAAGGCGCTGATGCCCGAACTTCAACACCTTCTTTGCCTGAGACCCACGCAACACGTCAATAATGTGGCCTGCCCCAAACCGCTCACCGGTCCGCTTTGCGCAAGACAGAAATTTTTGTGCGGCGACGGTGATATCTTTCAGATCTTTTTCTCTTGTCAGGCAATTGTCGCACATATTGCAGTTTTTTCCGGGATACTCTTCCCCGAAATAGTGCAGAAGGGGGATGCGGCGACAGGCTTCGGTTTCTAAAAACCCTACCAGTGCATTGAGATGAATATTTGCCACACGCTGCTCATGGTCCTCTTTCTGATTAATGAAATGCTTGATCTTCTGGATATCCCCGTAGCTGAACAGCAACAGGCAATCGGCAGGGAGGCCATCGCGCCCTGCCCTGCCGATTTCCTGGTAATAGCTTTCGATGTTTTTGGGCATATCATAATGAACCACAAAGCGGACATTCGGCTTATCAATCCCCATACCAAAGGCAATGGTTGCCACGATAATCTGCACGTCATCCTTGATGAATAGCTCCTGGTTCTGGTTCCGATCCCTGTCGGACATGCCGGCATGATAGGGCCTGACAGAAAATCCCCTGCTTTCAAGCGCCCCATAAAGATCATCCACCTGTCGGCGTGAGAAGCAGTAGATGATCCCGGATTGTTTTGGAAACCCTTCAATAAAATGAACGGTTTGGTCAAAGGGATCGTGTTTGAAGACCACCCGGATAACGAGATTTTCTCTGTCAAAACTGGCAATAAATTGATCTGAGGCCTTGAATCGGAGACTGTTCTTGATGTCTTCCCTCACCCTGGGAGTTGCCGTAGCAGTCAGCGCAATGCATACCGCATCGGGAAAACGCTCTCTGACTTCAACCAATTGCCGATATTCCGGACGGAAATCGTGGCCCCACTCCGAAATACAGTGGGCTTCATCAATGGCGAGGCAGTCTACGGTCAGCGAGGAGAGCAGGCTCTGCATATTCGGCCTTAACAGGGCCTCCGGCGCCATGTATAGCAGTTTAATTTTACCCTGCTTTACCTTTTCCACATTACGCCGGTATTGCTCAAGGCTTAACGAACTGTTCAAAACCGCGCCGGGAACACCCATCTGGATTAGCTGTTCCACCTGATCCTTCATCAACGAGATCAAGGGGGATACAACAATGGTTAATCCTGGAAAAATCAAGGCGGGTATCTGGTAACACAGCGATTTGCCGCCGCCTGTAGGCATAATGACAAGGCTATCCTTCTTTCCCAGAACATTTTCAATAATCTCTGCCTGGAGGGATCTGAATTCATCAAACCCGAATACACTCTTGAGAATCTCTCTTGACCTGCTCATCGTGTGGCCCCTTGTTCCTCAGGAGAAACTTCCTCTCAGCCCCTTTCATGTTCCAATCCGGCATCTATCAGGTGCCTTATGCCACTCTCTTATAGTGGAAATTTGGTTTAATAACCGCGCTTATCTTGCCATACTGACAGAGCCTTTTCAATACAGCAACCAAAAAGGCCACACATGGTTAGGAGGAATGAGAGAAAGTGGAAGATGAAAGGGGATGATTTGATTCTGTTAGCAGGAATTTTGGAAATTATCGGTTGCCTTCTGGGCCTTGGCACTGCGAAACATGGGCGCAGGGCATAGTTGGCAGATTTTGAATTGTAGATGCCCCATGGTAGGGCGACCATGAAAATGGTTGCTTTTTGGGTAAAAATTGGGTAAAAATTTCCAACGGGGGAGGGTTTTCCTGGTGGTTGGTTATCCCCCCTGTCCCTATATCGATACATTCAAAGCCTTTCTT
>CAZFSF010000027.1:3102-25546 GCA_964522045.1 uncultured Desulfobacteraceae bacterium | reverse complement strand
GGAAGCGGTGTAATTACCATATCTACCAAGAACCGATATCTGGATGAACCTTTGAAGGGATATGAGGATGTCCGCACAGGCGAATATGTAATGCTCACTATATCAGATGATGGTTCGGGCATATCCCCTGGTGATCTTGAGAGGATCTTTGAACCTTTTTATACCAAGAAGGTAATGGGCAGGAGCGGTACAGGGCTTGGGTTGGCGGTTGTGTGGAACACGGTCCAAGATCATAAGGGGTACATCAACGTAAATACCAGTGAGAAGGGCACAGTATTTGAACTCTACTTTCCGGTGACAAGAGACGAAGTAACTGCCGAAAAGGAAGAGGTTCCCTTGGAAGATTACCTGGGTCATGGAGAGAAGATTCTGGTCGTAGACGATGAAGAAAGGCAGAGAGAGATTGCAGGCGGGATGCTCGCAAAATTAGGTTATAATGCTGAAACGGTCTCAAGTGGCGAAGAGGCCGTTGAATATGTGAAGGAATACGAGGTGGATCTAATCCTCCTTGATATGATCATGCCCAAAGGGATCAACGGTCGGGAGACCTATGCGGAGATCGTTAAGATCCGTCCCGGGCAGAAGGCAGTTATTGCCAGCGGGTATGCCAAAACAAAGGAAGTGGACCTTGCCCAGGAGTTAGGGGCAGGCAAGTACATAAAGAAGCCGTATACCTTGGCAAAGGTCGGGCTTGCTGTTAAGGAGGAATTGGAGAAATAGGCAGGTTTTGACCTTCTTCTCAATGCTGGATTACCGATATGATACTTGAATCGACTTCCCATCAAAATTATTTTACATACTAACAATCTGCAATATATTTTGATTGCAGGTAGATGCTATTCAGGGCAATCCAGGTAAAATTAGTGATATTACCACGCACCAGGGTGAATCGAGAGTTAAGATACCTCATGGGAAGCACATCAAATCAGGGTATTAGAAAACCAGAGACACCTTGACAGTATCCAAAACAATCCGCATCACCAAAACGTTGAGATAAGACTTGCATAGCCACGGTCGGATAAGAGTCCAAACGAACAATGCTTTAGCCAGGCCCTTCGAGATCAAATAGGAAATCGGGAAGGTGGTATCTTAAATCTTTAGCTTGGGCCGATCAGCTGTCACAAAAAACTGATCGATAAACTGCCTGGGCGATAAGGCATTACACCCCACCCTCGCTGAATTGAACGGATATACCCATTGCGGAAAACTGTTATTTTCACTAAGGGCTTGCTCAATAGTTTTTCCCCAATTCCAGAGACCTCTTGCACGCAGCGTCAATCGCCTTCATGGTGATCTCTTTCAGTCCTTTCTCGTCAAACACAGCTAAGCCTGCCGCTGTTGTCCCGCCAGGCGATGTTACCATCTGACGCAGCTTAGTCAGGGACTCATCAGATTCCTTTGCCAAATGGGCCGCTCCCATGAAGGTCTGAACCACGAGCCTAAGAGATGTCTCTCTTTCCAGGCCAACAGTGACCCCTGCCTCGACCATACATTCCATCATTCTGAAGACATACCCCGGACCACTCCCTGAAAGAGCGGTTACAGCATCCATCATAGTCTCCTCTACCACAACAGTATCTCCAACGGCCCCGAAAATTTCTTTGGCCTTAGCCATATGCTCGGCTGTCGCCAAGATCCCGGCCGCTAATGCGCTCACCCCCTCCTGGACAAGTGCGGGAGTGTTGGGCATGACCCTGATAAGTGGTATTTTCCGTCCCGCGATCTCGCCAATCATCCTCAGCGGTATCCCAGCGGCAATGGAAATGATCAAATGATGATCACCGATCGCCCCCTTCATCTCCTCTAAGGCCTCGCGCATGTTCTGCGGCTTTACCGCAAGCACCACAATCGAGCTCTCTGCTGTTACTTTGAGATTGGATGCATGGCATTTCACCCCAAAGCTCCCAGACACCCTTTTCAACGCCTCTTCATCTTTATCGGCAGCTAACAGATCTTCACGGCCGTAAACATCGCTTTCAATAAGCCCCTTGATAAGGGCGGTTGCCATATTCCCGGCCCCGATAAAACCCAAACGCTGATTCTCTGACATGATGATATCTCCTGCCTGCATTTAAATATGGTTAACTGATTGATATATTATCTAAAAGCCCAATTCGTCATCGAATTTTGAAAGTGGGCTTTTGAATATGCGTTTCCCTGCATTGCGGGCAGCGACCCGGCCGGGTATAACGTTTTCGATCTTCAAAAACATACCCGCATTTCAGGCAACGGGAAGGCTCGATGACGAGCTTTTTTCCCTGCGAGGCCACAGACCGTGCAATATGGGGCAGTTGCTCATAAACCTCCTTTTCCCGGATCCCAAGATCCTGAGACAATTCAATGGCGTTCATCTCCACTTCACTCAAGAGGTCAATAATTTGCTGCCTAATCGTCTTCATATTGCATTTTTCTCTGACAGGATTCCGTCCCGGTTATAATACTCGGCAAGTGTCCTATTTTCAAGTGAAAGTTCAAAATTTCACAAGAGTTCTTGACGACCTATTTTTTTTATGATAGGCAGGGGCTTCCTTAGAAAAACCGCCTAATTTTTTGGCTGTTTTAACATAGAAACCGGTGAGGATATAAACCCTGCACCAAAAAATCAACCCATAAGGAGGACGAACAAAATGGCTTATAACGCAGTAGAAATGGCTGACTGGCAGATTTCCCAGGCAGCGGAAAAGAACATGCCCACGCCCGATGAGTGGAGAGAGAAGCTGGGACTTGAAAAAGAAGAGGTCCTTGCAATGGGGAGGCTGGCCAAACTCGATTTCCTAAAGATCATTGACCGGCTCCAAGACAAACCCGATGGAAAGTACATTGAGGTAACGGCCATTACCCCGACCCCGTTGGGTGAAGGGAAAAGCACCACTTCGTGCGGTCTCATGGAAGGGATGGGCAAATTAGGGCTGAGTGTGGGCGGCGCCCTCAGGCAGCCGTCAGGCGGCCCCACCATGAACATCAAGGGAACCGCGGCCGGCGGCGGTAATTCCCTCCTTATCCCCATGACCGAGTTTTCATTGGGCCTGACCGGCGATATCAATGACATCATGAACGCCCACAACCTGGCCATGGTGGCTATGACCGCCCGTATGCAGCATGAGCGGAACTATAATGACGAGCAGTTGAACAGGCTGACCGGCATGCGCCGTCTTGACATCGATCCCACCCGGGTGGAATTGGGCTGGATTATCGACTTTTGCGCCCAGACCCTGCGAAATATCATCATCGGCATCGGCGGCCGCATGGACGGATTTACCATGCAGTCCAAGTTCGGCATTGCCGTGGGTTCCGAGTGTATGGCCATCCTTTCTGTTATCAGGGATCTGGCGGATTTGAGAGAGCGCCTTGACAATATCACAGTGGCCTTTGATAAATCGGGCAAACCCGTGACCACGGGCGACCTGGAATGCGGTGGCGCCATGACCGCATGGATGCGAAATACCATTAACCCCACGCTCATGTGCACGGCAGAATACCAGCCTTGCATGGTGCATGCCGGACCTTTTGCCAATATCGCCGTGGGCCAGTCGTCCATTATTGCCGACCGCGTGGGTCTGAAGCTGTTTGACTATCATATCACGGAGAGCGGGTTTGGCGCTGACATCGGTTTTGAGAAATTCTGGAACGTAAAATGCCGAAACAGCGGCCTCAAGCCCCATGTATCGGTGCTCACCTCTACCATTCGTGCACTCAAGATGCATGGCGGCGGGCCAAAGGTCGTGGCAGGCCTGCCCCTTGACGATGCGTACACCAAAGAGAACCTGGAACTCCTTGAAAAGGGCTGCGCGAACATGGTCCATCATATTAACACCATTCGCAAATCCGGCATCAATCCGGTGGTCTGCATCAACTGTTTCCATACGGATACGGATGCCGAGGTCGAAATGGTCAGAAAGGCCGCAGAGGCGGCTGGCGCTCGCTGCGCCAAGTCCACCCACTGGGCTGACGGTGGAGACGGTGCCATTGAGTTTGCCGAGGCCGTTAAAGAGGCGTGCGAAGAAGAAACCAACTTCGATTTCCTCTATCCCATTGAAATGAAGCTGCGCGACCGCGTGGAAAAGATCGCAAAAGAGGTCTACGGGGCCGATGGCGTTTCCTGGACCCCGGATGCGGAGGCAAAGGCCAAGATGCTCGAGGCCGACTCCAAATATGATGATTTTGCCACCATGATGGTAAAAACACACCTGAGCCTTACCCATGACGTAACACTCAAGGGTGTGCCCAAGGGCTGGACCCTCCCCATCCAGGACGTGTTGATCTACTCGGGCGCGAAGTTCCTCTGCCCATGCGCCGGGACCATCAGCCTGATGCCGGGCACCAGCTCCAATCCGGCCTTCAGGCGCGTTGACGTGGATACCGCAACCGGCGAGGTAAAAGGCCTGTTCTAAGCCGATATATTTAACATTAAAAAAGGAGGCCCCGGGGATTCGGGCCTCCTTTTTTTGTTTATCGAGGGCTTATCTAAAATGAAATTCAGGAGGAAGACTCCAGCACGGTAAGAAAAAAAGATCCATCCGGCTCCCGCACAACCTTCAGACCGAACATGGCGATGGTCTTGGTGAGGGGCCGGCCAAGGATAAGGTCCATTTCATCGGAGTCAACGCCTAACCTTTCCGGGATCAACAATCTGATGTTGTGGTCAAATTTCAGTATTTCGAGGATCTTTTCAACCGCCGTTTCTCCATCTCTCTCGATCCTCTTTACACAACCCTCAAGTTGGGCGTATGCGCATCTCTTTTCGTGCTCCTCTATGAGGTGTAAAAGGGTCGGGTCGTGGATGATCTCTTTTCTGCCTGCCTTGGGTTTGGCATAAACCCGCATGAATTCGCTCTCATCCCAGCAGGCCAAGGCTTTGCACTGGGCCGGTCTGTTCCCGTAAATGTTGCATGCCTTTTCAGCGTCATCATAAAAAATACATCCTCCGCCAGCCTCCTTCTCTCTGACCTTGATCAATTCCGTATCAGTTACTTTCAGCTCGTCCCGGATGTTATCCCGGACAAGCTCACCGACACGGACGGTATAAAGATCGGATTTGTTAATTACGCTTTCATATACGAGGGGGGCGTCGATGATCTGGAGGGAAGGACTGGAACGGAGGCAACACTCACCGCATCGGATGCAATGGTCGCGCGCTTTTTCCATATGTCGCTATTTGGCTATCATGGTCCGCATGCGGTCTGAGGCATTCTGTGCGTGGTCCGCGATTTCGCCCACAATCTCTACTAAACGAACCGTGTGAAATACGACCAGTGCATCCTGAATGGTACGAAACGCCAGCCCCTTCAATTCCTGCTCCAGTAGATCAGCCTCTTTTTCATGCTGGCGGATATCGTGAATAAGGCTTTTCATCTTCTCCCTCTGACTGCCCGATTTACCCCGGAAGAACTTCGTTGCCATGAGGACCAGTTCCGCTAATTTTTCAATAGGGGGAATGACGGATTCCACCAGATGCAGAAAATCCGGAGCGATCTCCTTTGGCAGGCCCTTTGGCCTAAAGGAGAGCCAGTATAGGGCCGCTTCCACTTCATCCACCACCTTATCCTGCTCTCCTAAGTATTGAAGGAATTGGAACTTATCGACCGGCATCAGTATCCCCCTGGGCAGGTGATTCCGGATGTTCCGTTTGATGGCATCGGCCTCGCTCTCTAACTTCGCCACCCGATCCGTCAACGCATCGAACTCTTCGCATTTCTCTTCAGCATGACAGATCGCCGCCTCCCTGAAAAGGTGCGCACACTCCTTAACCTTGTCGGCGTGTCTTTGCAGGTTTTCAAAAGGTGACTCAAGGAACAAGGAGCTTAATAAAAGGCGCATAATGTTTCTCCCTCCAGCAAAATTGTATTATAACAGAACCCATGTAAGAAAACCATACAAACCCATGGATAAAAGAATTGTGAACGGCAGGGTCACAATCCATGACAGGCCGATATTTTTGAGAACACGCAGGTCAAGGGCACCCATCCCCCTCATGATACCGACCCCCACCACTGAACCGACCAGGACGTGAGTCGTCGAGACGGGAAAACCGAGCCTCGAGCAGAGCAGGATTGTGGTGGCAGCCCCGAATTGAGAACAAAAACCACGTATCGGGGTGATCTCAGTTATATGTCTGCCGATGGTATCCATGACACGTGTTCCAAAGGCCAAAAGCCCGCCGCCCACTGCAACACCCCCTATAAAAAGCATCCAGAACGGCACTTCCACACTGAGGGCAACGGTATGGGTCTTGACCACCGAAAAGATGGCCGCAAGGGGACCAATGGCATTGGCCACATCATTGGCACCATGGGCAAAGGCGATATAACATGCGGTGAGTATCTGAAGCTGGGCAAACAGGCGATCAACAGGGGAATAATCGACTTGCTCAGGTCGCGGCTTGAATTCAGCACGTACCTGCCAGCGAACCCACCAGCGACCAACTCCACCGAATACAGCAGCGCATGGAATTGTCAACAATACGGTGGGAAAAAAACCGATATCAATATGAAGATTTTTTAACCCCTTGAATATGAGCGAGAGGATCAGTACCAAAAAAACCAAAAAAATCATGACAGGAGCATAACGTTCCGATGCCCCAATGGGGTCTTTCACTGTCATAATCCTTTTTTCGGCAAAATAGTAGATGCCGCCTGCTATCAAGGCACCTCCGATGGGTGAAATAACCCAGCTTGCGCAAATTGAAATGATCTTGCTCCAGGTTACCGCATCGACCCCGACACTCAAAACACCAAAACCCACCACGGCACCGACAATGGCGTGAGTGGTGGAAACCGGTAGACCCAGAAGCGTGGCCGCATGGACACAGATCCCGGCAGAGACCAGGGCGGCAAACATCCCCAACAGCAGTTTATTCGGATCACCGGCCAATAAGGCCGGATCGATGATCCCCTTGCTGATGGTATTTGTTACATATCCTCCTGCTAAAACCGCCCCAAGGGTATTGCCGATAATCGATATCACCACGGCCTGGTTAAGGGTGATCGCGCCGGAACCCACCGACGTCCCCATGGCGTTTGCAAGGTCGTTGGCACCAATATTGGCTGCCATATAAAGACCGATCAGGGTGGCAATTCCCAGAATTACGACATCCATCTGCCTATTTCTTCTCTATCCACTTACAACTCGGCAATATTTAAATGAGCTGAAATTCCACATACGCATAGGGGATATTCCCCGATTCTCAGCCCGGGAGCAGTTCAAAAAAAGACCATCCTGTATACGACAGGACGGTCTTTTTTTACCAGATATAACCGGCAGGGTCAATAGCCATTTGAAGGGATCAGCCGACCTTGAAGATAATGGCACCACCGGTATCTCCGGCAGCACATCCTGTCCATAGGAAATAACCGCCCCCCTTCATGGCGATTTCTTCCAGCCCTTCAATGATAATGCGGCCGGCGGTCGGTCCCTGGGGATGCCCATATATCAGGGAACAGCCATAGTTATTAAATCCAAAGTTGTCCGTTCCTGCCGCTTCAATCCCCATCTGCTGCGCAAAATAAAGGTCATTTACAACAAAGGGATTATGGGTCTTGATAATTTTCATATCCCCTATTTTGAGCCCGGCATTTTCAAGGGCCATTTTTGACGCCGGGACAGGCGCTGCGGCCATGTAACCCGGTTTGGTCCTTGAATAACCATAGGATATGACCTGTATCGGAATGGATGGATCTGCGCTCAGTTCCTTAGCCTTTTCCTCGGTAGTAACCACTAACGCGCAGTTGCCGTCTGCCGGAAAGGTCTGTGCCCCAAAAGAGAGCACACCACCCGGGATAACCGGTTTAAGCCTGGCCAATCCCTCTTCCGTACACGGAGTAACCCCTTCGTCCTCTTCGACGAGTTTGGTCTTTTTCCTAGATACCTTCACCTCCGCGGGGAACATATATCTCTTCTGAAAGGCCCTGTCGTCTGCCAGGGCATCCAAATATTGCTGGTAACGCCTCAGGGTCAGTTCATCGCACTGTTCCTTTGTGATCTTCCCCTCTTTGGCAACGTTTTCGGCAGTCTCGATCATCTGCAGACCCACGTTAGGATCACCTCTAAAATTATCCATCAACCAGTTTTCCGAGATCACTTCACCGCCCGGACCCATGGGGTTTGGCCAGACGGTGTGGGGTCCATTTGAGCACCTGTCTGTCATCAGGGTATAGCAGGCCCCGTAAAGACCGGTGTCCACTCCCATGGCTGCCTGGTAAATACAGGTAGTGGAGGTGGTACATGCCTGGCTAAGGGCCACCCCGGGTATTTCTCCCGCACCGATCAGGGCAGCGGCCCAGGGGCTTGAATAAAACTGATGGTGTTGGCTGATGGTAATACCGAGGATAAGGTAGTCAAACATCTTGGGATCCCAGTTTTTCTCCGCCAACCATCTCTTGGATGTATTTCCGGCCAAAACGATCGCGTTTTCATTGGCCATGCTCCCCTGCCATCTGCTGAAAGGGGTTGAGTAATAACCTTTGTAAGGTACGAAAGCTTTTGTCAACATGTTCATAGTCCTCCAGTTCAATTAGATTTTTAAGTATAATGTGTTTAAGCTAACCTACTTTTCATTCCCATACACTTCAAGATACTCTTTTTGGGGTTTGCGATTAATAAATTGGTAGAACGAGCCACAAAATGAATCATGGCAGAAATGAAAAATTGAATGCAGTATCCCTTGTTAATTCCTAAATCCCTAAATTACAGAAATTAATCTTGTCCCCATTTCCCGTACTGTTCTCTTAGAATGCGGTGGAGGATCTTTCCTTGGGGTGTCCTGGGCATCTCTTCATCTTTAACAAAATCAACGCTCTTCGGTCGTTTGAATCCGGCTATCTTCCCACGGCTAAAGTCCATAATATCTTTTGCCATTTCTTCACTCTCTTCATAATCGTCGTTGAGCACCACAATCGCCTTAATGGCCTCACCCCATTTATCATCAGGGATACCGATTACCGCAATGTCTCTAACCGCCTCGTGGGCCCCCACAGCGCTTTCCACTTCCGAAGGGTAGACATTTTCACCCCCCGTGATAATCATATTGGCCTTCCGGTCCATGAGCGTGTAATAGCCGTCCTCATCCCTCTTGCCCATGTCCCCTGCCGATGACCATTCTCCCTCAAAGGCCTCTTTGCTCTTCTCCGGCTCTTTCAGATACTCTTTAAAAAGCATGGGGGTCCGGTAAAAGAGCTCCCCAACCTCACCATCCGGGACCTCATTTCTCTCCTCGTCCAGTATCCTGATCCGGTCGGTCCCGAATATCTCCTTTCCGATGGACCCCAACTTCTTGAACTGATCTTCCGGCCTGAGCAAGGTCACCAATCCCCCTTCGGTGCTGCCGTATGCCTCCCAGAGTTCGGCATTTTTGAAGTACTCCATAATGGCCAGTTTCAGGTCCTTCCTCGCCGGCGCGGAAGAAATGAGAAGCTGCCTGATGGAGGAGACATCGAGGTTGTTCTTGATATTATCCGGCAGGGCAAGCAGCATAATATAATGGGTAGGAACAAGTGAGGTAAACGTGATTTTGTAATTTGCAATAGTGGTCAGCAGATCTTGAGGATCAAAGCTCACCATGTTGTAAACAAATACCGGCGCTGAAACCATGGTGTACGCAAATGAGTAGAATATGGAGTTGATATGGCACATGGGCATAACCAGCATAACTTTGTCAGTGGGTCTGAGCCCCATGTTAATGTCGTTCAGATAATACTGGGCCACAGTGCTTTCATGGGTTCTCATTACCCCTTTTGGTCGGCCCGTTGTCCCGGATGTGTACATTATTACCCATATATCGGCAGAATCCACCATAATATCCGGCTCATCAGGGGAGGATTTGGCCAAAAGATCCTCATATCCCACATACCCGTCAGGCACCGGACCGTCTCCCATATAAATATAGTTGCCCTCAGGGATTGGCAGCTTATCCTTAATGCTGTCTATCAATTCCACGAAAGGGGCCTCCACTACGATCGCCTTACATTCGGAATGGTTGGTAATGTATTCTATATCAGGGCCTGCCAACCTGAACATGATCGGCACAACCAACTGCCCCCCCTTGGCACAGCCCGCATATATATCCATCCATTCGCCCCTGTTAAAGGCGAGAACCGCAAAGGTGTCCTTGTGCCCCACACCCAAATCCTTGAGTCCATTGGCGAAGCGGCAGGATCTTTCATTCCACTCCTTAAAGCTGAATTCCTGGTTTTTGTCCTGCCACCCCAGCTTATCCGGATAGTTAAGGGCGTTCATCTTTAAGATGGTGCCTGCATGCGTCCATTTGCTTATGTTCATTTCAATCCCTCCCCTTTGTCATTTATCATTGGTCATTACTCATTTTTCATTCATCTTTGGTGGTAGCGATGGCAAAAATAAGGGGCCTCACCGAAAAAAATAGGTTACATTATTTCACTTCAGGTGCTTCTCTCGGCCATGGCAAAGAGAGCTGCACCCACGGCCCCGGTTAACTGTGGGTGCTCGGGAACCAATATTTCATGAGCAGTTATCTCTTCAACCATCTCCACGAGGATCGGATTATGTGCCACGACCCCGCCCGTCATTGCCACCCGGTCTGTAAGGGAATCCATCTCAAGGACCCTCTTGATCACCGAGAAAAAAAGCCCTTTCACAATATCCGGAACTTTCTTTCCCTGTCTGATCTTCTCCAAGACCTCTGTCCCCGAAAAAACAGTGCAGTAGCTGCCTAACTCCACCATCTCTGTGGATTTTCGGGCCAAGGAATCCATCTCTTCAAGCGGTATCCCCAAGCGCATAGACATCTCTTCTAAAAAGGCGCCTGTGCCGGCAGCACATTTCCGGTTCATCTTAAAATTCAGGCGCCGCCCATGGTCATCCACCTTGATGATCTTATTATCCTGGCCACCGATATCAATAATGGTCATCGCCATAGGGAAATAGTGATAACAACCCTTGGCGTGGCATCCGATCTCTGTCTTTGTTTCGTCGCTGAACAGGACGTTCTTCCTCCCGTAGCCGGTAGAAACGCAGCTTGCCATATTTTCTCTCAAGGCGCCGGCCATGTTCAGGGAGGCTTTCAGGCAAATCTCTGCCGTCTCACTGAAATCTGTCCCGGATTTCCTTACTGCATGTCCAAGCAATCTCTTTTCCGTATCAAGGATGGCCACCTTGGTCCGGGATGCCCCGACATCAACACCTACGAAAAGCGGGTTGCGAGTCGAAGATCCCGACTTCAGCGGGGTTGCGGGTTGCTTGTTGGTCATACCACGCTACCTTTAATACGTTCGTAAAAAGTCTGAGAGAGAACCTTGCGCCTTAATAAACTACCAACATCTTTCTTCAACAATCGAGGTCACCGCCGAGTCCCGAATTACGAATGTTTACTTTTGTTTTATTTCGTCACTCGTCATTCCTTGATCGTTATTCGATTACTATTACACAGGCAACTTAAACTGCCAATTTTGCAGAAAGAACTTTCGGAACACGCCACTACTATTTCTACCCCTCTTCCAACTGCTCTATAAAGGCTTCGATATTGGTCTTGGCCTGCTCCTCAGAATAACATCTTAAATCGCACAGGTCCCCGTTGATAGTGAGGACCGGTACCCCGAGCTTCTCGCTTAATCTTTCAGGCATACCATAGCGATTGTTTGAGTTATTCGGACACGTCTTTGCATCGTGAAACAGAATGCCGTCAAATTTGAACCTGTTGTAGCAATCCGTGATGTACTGTTCCTTGTAAGGCTCATCTCTGACAATAAAAAGCTCTGTATAGGCCAGGCCCATGCTTTCAAAAGGCTCATCCGGATCAAGCTGGTCAAAAATCCAGCTATTGCAATAGGTAGAGGCCACGACACAGGTCTTGAGGGAATAAAACTGCTCGGAGAGTGCCCTGAGTTTACCCCAGATCGGCATACCCTCCCAGTACAGCCGGTGTTTTTCTCCTTCTACCGCGGCCACGCCATCCTTGACCCTCTGCTGCAGTTCCGGCAGGAGCAGTTCGTAATAGTCATTGGCCTCCTTAGTGCCCCGTGAAACCACTGCCGGGGCCATATGAATGGTTGCATCAAAAAAGGTCCATGGAGAAGGGATCGCCGCGGCCGCCTCAAGACAGGCCCTCCAGAGTTCGGAGGTACGCCTTGAATGCCCCACTGCCTCCTTGAAACGATCTATGTCGAATTTCTCACCGGTCACTTTTTCCAGTTCGGGCACGAGGTCTTCTATCTGGCTGGCAATATCTTTGATCTGATACGCCCTGATATCACCGATATCTCTATGGGTGTGTACTCCCACGAGCGGCACGTTGAGTTCCCGTGAATACCAGGCAAACCAGTCCTGCACGTCCCTGCACTGGTTGGTATTGAAAACGAGAACGTCGGGCCTGGGGACCGACTCGATGTTATAGGCCATGGTCAGGGGGGTTTTTTTCTGGAGATAAGAACCTACATCACAGGTCAGGTAGGAACAGATATCGGGCGAATATCCCATGGCATTGGCATATGGGATCAAATCCGTGGACATTCGGGTCGCCCCTAACATGGCCCCGTGGTTTTCAGGATAATAAACCAGGAAACCCATACCCCTTAAGAGTTCGGCAGGCCCCACGCTGGTACACCAGGCAATCTTCCGGGAACCCGTTTTTGCCGCATCATCCATTTCATAAAAATAGTCAGCCATAAGCTTTTTCAAGGGCTTGGCTGCTGCAATCCCTCTTCTTGTCGTCTTCTTTTCTTCAGACATCTCTTTCCCCATCCGCAGACCCGCCTGCCATTGCGAGGCACAAGAGGGCAGGTTACGCAGATTATTTATCCATCCAGTATCCAGCATCCAGTCTTAATCATCAATCTGCTTCGCCACCATCTCCGTAATATCCATGATCTTGATCTTTCCCCTCTCATCCTTAGGTATGGCCTTTGCCCCCTTTTTCAGATTGTCCTTACAGGCGGCACAACCGGAGACAATGATTTCGGCTCCCACAGCCAAGGCATCCCTTACCCTTTCTGCAGCCATTTCGACTGCCAGATCGGGGTTGTTGGCCTGCACACCCCCGCCGCCTCCACAGCATCGTGCCTGGAGCCGGTTGCGGGCCATCTCCACATATTCCAGGCCCGGGACTTGTTGCAGGATATTGCGGGGTTCATCAAAGATCTTGAATGCCCTACCAAGATCGCATGGGTCGTGGTACGTCACCTTTTTCCCCAAGTCTCCTTTCAGTATGATCCGGCCTTCATTAATCAGCTTTTCTAAGTAATGAACCGAATGATAGACCTGGAGTCCCAAATCACCCACTTCCGGATAGATCTTGGTAAAGGTTTTATAGCACCCGGCGCAGGGGGTTACGAGTTCAGTGGCGCCAGTGGCCTTAATCCTTTCAATCAGTTTCTCGGCACCGGCCCTGAACTCATCCTCAGCTCCCATGAGAAACAGGGGGAAACCGCAACAACTCTCTTCAACGGAAAGCGTCGTATAATCCACACCCGCTGCATCTAACGGTTTGATCAGACTTGGAACCATTTTCATGTCGAGATAGCTCGGCACACACCCCATAAAAAGGAGGGTTTCCGCCTCGGATTTGAGCTGGGCCTTTACGGCCTTATCCTTGAGCGCCGGAGGATATATATCGATCCTCTCTTCTTTGGCGCTGGCATACACATTCCCGGTTTTGGTGATATTGTCTCGTACGGCAAGCACCGGCTCAGGGGTATATCCTTCCCTGAATAATTTCTCGCGGACCCCTTCCACGATTTCATCTACCTTCACCTGGGCCGGACAGAAATAGGTACATGCCTGGCAGGTGGTGCAACTGTACATGGCTTCTGCCAACTCCTTTGATGGCTCTATGGTCCCATTCAGGAAATTGAATGCTAAGACATTCCTCCCACGCGCGTTTCTCGATTCCCTGTGGGTCACGCTGAAGGTGGGGCATCCGAGGCGGCAGAACCCGCAATAGATGCATGCCAGGAGTTCATTATCCGTCTCTTCACCGAAGGAATTGACCCCTTCCGGATGGTCAATGAGAGGCTGAAAGGCAAAATGATCGTAGATGTCATATCCCTTTTTTTCGAGTCCCATCTTACCCGGATTAAGGATATTGTTGGGATCAAGGGCTTTCTTTATGGACCGCATGACGTCCAGAGCCGGACCTAATTGTTTTTCTATGTAGGGATTTCTGGCAAGACCGGTGCCGTGTTCGGCCGTGATCGTGCCACCCATCTCAAGTGCAAGTTCAGCGAGTTCATCAGCGGCCGGTCGAAGCCTTTCCCACTCGGCCTTACTCCTCATATCGGTGACCATGGTGGTATGGACATTACCGTCTCCGATATGCCCGAATGTGGTGAGAAGAAGATCGTATTTTTCCGATATCTCCTGTGCCCTTTTGATCACTTCCGGGATCTTTGTGGGAGGAATCCCCAGATCCTCTGATATGGCAACCAACCTGTTGCCCGGCTTGATCCTTGAGAGTGTCGGTACCAATTTTCCCCGTGCCTCCATAATTTCGGCTGCCTTGGCCGGGTCATCGGACCATGTGAATTCCTTTACCCCATGCTTTTTGCATATTTCACCGATTCTCTCCATGTCCTTGACGACGGTGTCTTTCACTCCGTCAGATTCAATAATCAGCATGGCCTCTATCCCGGTGATATCCCTTTCAATGGCCTTTTCCACAACCTTCAGACTGTATTTATCCATGATTTCGCAAGCGGTAAGCTGGATACCAGACCCTATGATGTCAGTAACCGCTGCCCCGGCCGCGAAAAGATCGTTAAAGATTGCCAAGGCAAGGGCGTTGTATTCCGGACGAACCTGGATCTTGACCGTGACCTCGGTGATGACCCCGAGGGTCCCCTCGGAGCTGGCAAAGACACGGTTGAGATCATACCCAAAGGAAGATTTAGGAGTCTTGAAACCGGTTTCAATAATCGTCCCGTCCGCTAAGACCACCTTAAGCGCCTTCACATAGTCCCTTGCCGTACCGTACTTGACGGCCCGGTGGCCGCTCGCGTTGGTGGACATCATTCCGCCGATTGTGGCGATGGCCTCACTGCCGGGATTGGGGGGAAACATGAGATTCTGCTTGCCCAACTCGGCATTAAGCTGGTTGCAGATAACGCCCGGCTCTACCCTTGCGTAAAAATTGTCTTTATCAATCTCTAAGATATTGTTCATTCTGTGAACATCTAAGAGTATCCCCCCTTCAACGGGGAGGGATGCCCCGGTCGTAGCCGTCCCTGAACCCTGGACCGTCACAGGGACTTTTTCCTGATTGGCCAATCGCATAATCTCGGAAATCTGCTCTGTTGTGTAAGCAAAGACCACCACATCCGGAATCCCTTCATGAACAGAAAGGTCTCGAGAATAGGCGATGCATTCAACGCGGTCATCGAATACGTTTTCCTTGCCAACGATTTCGATAATTTTGGGGATGATATCCATAGATTGACCTCCTGATAATTAGGGCCTGAACCACGCCAAGGCGTGGCCCAGACACGATTTCGGATCGGGTATTTTTAGGTTTAGGAAAACAAAACAGTGCGATATTTTCTAATCCCGCTATTTTCTAAGCCTTGAGCCAGACACAGATCAAGGGACATTAGCCAAAAATCGAATCGCTCAACATGGCTATGATTTAGCTACAAAGTAACTATTATCAAGAGCTCCAAATCTTGTCAAGGCAAAAGGAAATCCAGATTTATTATATACAAGATATCCAATATCTTGACAAGTTATTTGGATGTAGAGTATTTCTTTGGCGTTTTTGATCTTGAACCTGTTAACACTTACTCATTCCGAAAGGGTATTTTCATGGCAAACAAATTCAAATCCTCCGCAACCCTTATTACGATCGATCAGGCCGTGGGAACCATTTTGGCTCACGATATCACGGAAATCAGACCTGGACAGTTTAAAGGCGCGGCGTTTAAGAGAGGACACATTATAACAGAAGAGGACCTTCCACACTTACGGAGAGTGGGAAAGGAGCATCTGTTTGTATTACACCTTGAGCCTGGGGAGATCCACGAAGACGACGCGGCGATTAGACTCTGCGCGGCATTGGCAGGACCTGGCGTTGTTTTTGAACCCAACCCTTCGGAAGGGAAGATCTCCCTCAGGGCAGCCCACGGGGGCCTTCTGAAGGTGGACGTAGAGGTCCTTTTGGCGATCAACCTTGTTCCGGATATCTGCTGCTCTTCCAGACACAACAATAGTGTAGTGGAGAAGAGGGATATCATAGCCGCGGCAAGGGCCATCCCTTTGATTATTGATGAAAAAACCCTTGCTGCAGGCGTGGAGGTCGCTGAAAAAGCAGGCGGAATTTTTTCGGTCAAACCCCTGTCACAACCGAAGACCGGCCTGATTATCACCGGAAATGAGGTCTACAATGGGCTCATTGATGACAAATTCGCACCTATCATCAGAAAAAAACTCCAGTCATTCGGTTGTGAAATCATGGGAACTTCATTTGCACCCGATGACAAGATAAAGATCATAAAGGAAATCAAAGACCTGCTTCAAAAGGGTGCGGAACTGATTATGGTGGCCGGAGGCATGAGTGTTGACCCGGATGACATAACCCGTGTGGCCATCGCAGAAGCGGGAGCCGAAGACGTGGTTTATGGCACGCCTGTTCTCCCCGGGGCAATGTTCTTATATGGGCGTTTCGGGGATATCCCTGTCCTGGGACTCCCTGCCTGCGTCCTTTTTTACCGGGCCACCGTGTTTGACCTTATCCTGCCGAGAGTCTTGGCAGGAGAACACATTACCAGAAAAGATCTTGCGGCCATGGGGCACGGGGGATTGTGCCTTGATTGTGATTCATGCCGATTCCCCGTATGTCCTTTTGGAAAGTAGTGGCATTGGGGATTGAGAACTGGTCGAAGATCCCGACTTTAGCGGAGATACTTGATCCTGGATACTCGATACTGGATGCTGGGCACTTGTTTTTCTAACCTCTCGCAGGATATGAAATAGACGTCGATGTTGAAAAGAATATCTGCGATTCTTACAAAATAGCCTGTTTTGTGGCGTGAAACAGTTAATTTGAAGGGGAGGAGGTATTGACATGAACAGAAACGGCCTGTTTTTCGTCCCAATTCTTGTGGTGTTTTCTTTTCTTTGCTTTGTAGATCATCAGTCCATTGCGGGGGCGGGTGAAAGCGAGACGATGAAGTTGGTCAGTCCGGCGTTTGATAACGGCAGCATGATACCGGACAAATATACCTGTGATGGCGCGGATATTTCGCCCCCGTTACGTTGGGGGCACCCCCCTCGCGGCACAGGGAGCTTTGCCATGATCTGCGATGACCCGGATGCCCCTGTAGGTACATGGGTGCATTGGGTGTACTATGATATTCCTGCGGCGGCCGGGGGACTGCCGGAAAACGTGCCGCCGCAAAAAGCGCCTGCGAATGGCGGCAAACAGGGGGTCAATGATTTTCGAAAGATCGGCTATGGCGGCCCTTGTCCGCCTGGCAATACCCACAGATACTTTTTCAGACTTTATGCCCTTGACGCCGTCTTGAATCTGAATCCAGGGCTCACGAAGCAACAGCTCTTGAGAGAGATAGGAAATCATATCCTCGGCAAAGCACAACTCATGGGAAAATATAAACGGTGATGGAGGTAAACATGGACAGGTCTTTAAACCGGAAAAGAGATTCGAGAGGCGTTATTCGTATCCCGCTTTGCGGTGTGGTTTCATGAGTTTTATGAACCTGACCTGTTTAGCTATAGCTGGAGCCTGTATCTGGATCGTCATCCTGCTTCTCCCGTGGCGTCCCTGGGCCACTTCCGAGTCTTTGGATGCGGCTACGTATTTTTCTGAAGATCGCCTAAGTGATGTGACGGCCCTCATTCCTGCGAGAAATGAGGCCGGAGTAATCGAAACTACCCTTACAGGGCTCAAAGCCCAGGGGGATGGTCTCAACATCATCCTTGTGGATGACCAGTCTGTTGACGGTACGGCCCGTGCAGCAAGGGCTTCTGCCAAGAAAATCCTGCGCGTTGTTTCAGGTGAACCGCTCCCAACGCGCTGGAGCGGCAAACTGTGGGCACTTGAACAGGGCCTCAAATATGTTGATACGGAGTTGTTGCTCCTTCTCGATGCCGACATTGAACTCAAACCGGGCATCCTTCAGACACTTCGAAAAAAGATGCGCGAAGAGGATCTCCAATTGATATCATTGATGGCGGCCCTCCGAATGGTCGGTTTTTGGGAAAGGCTGCTGATGCCCGCCTTTATTTATTTTTTCAAAATGCTCTATCCTTTCCGCCTTTCCAACTCCACATTTCCGTTTGTTGCCGCTGCTGCCGGGGGCTGTATCCTCGTCAAAACGGAAGCAGTCAGGGATATCGGGGGCTTTGGCGCCCTGCGAAACGAACTGATCGATGACTGCGCCCTTGCAAAACGGATCAAATCCTCCGGCAGGAGAACATGGATCGGCCTTTCTCATTCAGCGTGCAGCCTTCGTCCCTATGACGATCTCAGAACAATCTGGAACATGGTGGCGCGTACCGCCTTTCACCAGCTTCGTTATTCTGCCCCGCTCCTCTTTCTCTGTACGGCCGTAATGACCATTATATTCTGGTTGCCGGTTGCAGGGCTGTTCTTCCCCCCAACCATGGCAAAAATAATTTCCGCTTGTGCCCTCTGTGCCATGGCCCTCAGCTACATCCCGACCCTTGGATTCTACGGCCTGACAAGAGCATGGGCCTTTTGCCTTCCTGCAATCGGGGCTCTCTATCTCGCCATGACCTGGACATCGGCCATCCGATCCTGGCAGGGGAAGGGCGCAGAATGGAAGGGGAGATCATATTGAAAATGCTCAGCGAGCGCATTCCCCGCTGCTTGCGGTCCCGCTTGCAGCGGGATTAGCGAGCGAACTTTAAAAATGGTCAAAATTCCTTACATTTGGGAGATTCCCTGTCCCGCCCCAAGCGGGACTGCAGGGTTCTTCAATTTGACCTACAGCCCACCAAAGATTTGCCTTCCCCTGCTTGACACAACACCCCGTTTTCTCTAAAATCTCAGCAATAATAAAAAAGGAGCTTGCGCAATCTGAATAAGCAGCCGTTCACGGGTTCAAAAGTTCAGAGATTCAAGGTTACGTTCTTGTCCATAACCCTGAACGGTGAAGCCTTAACTTGTGAACGCTTGCCTAAATAGTGTCCGAACGAAAACTAAATAATTATGGATATTGCATCCATCATAAAGAGCCGTGCCAAAGAGACCTATAACCTGCACCGCCAATACGTGAACCCGCAATTTGTGCGTGTATTGGAGGTAATCGGCTTTAATCGCAACTATACCTCGGGAAAAGGGGCACGGCTTACAGACGAAAACGGAAGGGAGGTCCTCGATTTCTTGGCCGGGTTTGGCGTTTTCAACATCGGCCGCAACCACCCCTTAGTGGCTCAGGTCCTGCGGGATATGATGGAGACCGGGCCGCCGAGCATGGTCCAGATGGATTTGGGGACCGTTTCCGGGCTTTTGGCCGAGGCATTGGCCCGTATCGCCCCGGGGGACCTGGAAGCGGTGTTTTTCACCAATTCAGGGACTGAAGGAGTGGAGGGAGCGCTCAAATTTGCCAGACAGGCCACAGGGAAGAGCAAAATCGTCTATTGCCAGCGGGCATTTCACGGGCTGACCTTAGGGGCCCTTTCTGTGAACGGCAACGAAGAATTCAGGGAGCGTAACGAACCGCTGCTCCCCGGTTGCGTATCCGTTCCTTTCAATGACCTGGAGGCCCTGGAGTCCGCTCTTTCAGGCAGGGACGTGGCTGCATTTATTGTTGAGCCGATCCAGGGCAAGGGGGTATTCATCCCTGATGACGACTACCTGTCGGGCGTAAGGCGCTTGTGCGATGGATACGGGGCCCTTCTTATCGCCGATGAGGTTCAGACCGGTCTCGGCCGCACGGGCCGGATGTTTGCAATGAACCACTGGGATGTTGTCCCGGATCTGTTGGTTGTTTCAAAGGCCCTCTCCGGCGGATATATCCCGGTGGGGGCGGTTATCACCAAGCGGGAGATCCATTCCAGGGTCTTTGACAATATGGATCGGTGTTTCGCCCATTCCAACACCTTCGGCCAGAATGACCTGGCTATGGCCGCCGGACTTGCCACGATTCACGTGATCGAGCAGGAAAACCTGATCGAACGTTCGGCCCGGATGGGGGAATATCTCATGAACGGTCTAAAAGACTTGGCCGATCGCTACGAATTCCTCCACGAAATCCGTGGAAAGGGTCTCATGATCGGAATACAGTTCGGCACGCCCGAGTCATTTACACTGAAGACCGGCTGGAAACTCCTTCACAAAATGAATGAAGAACTCTTTTGCCAGATGATTACGATCCCCCTTTTGGAAAAACATAATATCCTGACCCAGGTCGCCGGACACGGATTAGACACTGTGAAGATACTCCCACCGTTGATGATTGATAATGCCGACGCTGATTGTTTTCTCGAAGCAATGGATAAGGTCCTTAGGGATGCCCACAAATTCCCCGGCTCCGCCTGGACAACGGTCAAGAACTTAGGCCTTCGTACCGCAAAAACCGCATGAGCATTCGAAAACAACTCCAGGAAGGTCTCTTAAACTCGCTCTGGCACCTCGTATCCGCCCATCCCGGCGCGGTCATTGCGACAGGCCTGATATTGGCCGCAATATCGGCTTCTCTCTCTTTCCTTTTTCTGGGCTTGAACAGCGACCAGGACAAACTTGTATCCCCTGACGTGCCCTTTCAAAAAAGGTATATAGAACGTCTCAAGAACTTCGGAGATCAGGAATATCTCTATGTTGTTATAAAGACCGGTGGAACCGAAGTTGGGAAAAAGAAGGCTATACAATTTGCGGAAACCCTTAACCGCCGCCTTGCCCGACACCAGGATCTCATCCAGGCCGTCTACTACCGTATATCGGCAGAGGATCTGGGGAGCGGTGCGCTCCTTTTTGCTTCACCCCAAGAGGCGGAAGCCCTGTCCAAGACCATTCTCTTCCTCGCCCCTTTCATAGACGCCTGGATCAAAGACGGGTCTTTATCGGACTTTCTTGAAATGGTGGCCCGGCTCTTGGCAGGCCCTGCTCGCTCAGGCGAAGCGAACGGGAAAGAAGGGAGTGCCCCTGATATGGATCCGGCAATGATGGGACAGGCCCTCGATGTGTTGAAGGATTTTCTCAAGAATATGGATGAAATTCTGTTGGAAAAAGCGCCATACCGGTCCGTATTTGATCTGTCTCAGACCGGGAGCCGCTATTTCTTTACCTCTTCCGGCAAGCTGCTGGTCATGCGTCTTCTGCCGGATAAGGATTTCGGAAGCATGGACGTCATAGGCAAACCCCTCCAGGTGGTGCGCCGGGCCATTGAAGCCACCCAAGGGGAATTCCCTGACATCGAGGCGGGTCTTACGGGGAGACCGGCGCTCCAGGCCGATGAGATGGAAACCACGAACAGGGACATGACCAGGGCGGCCATAATTGCCGTGGTCCTTATTGCAATCCTGTTCATAGCCATACTCCATGGATGGTTAAGGCCTTTCCTACTCTTGATATCCTTGATAATGGCCATAGCCTGGAGCTTTGGGTTTGCCACGATAACGGTAGGCGAACTGAATCTATTGTCCATTGTTTTTGCCCTGGTGTTGGTAGGCATTGGTGTAGACTTCGGGGTTCACATGGTTATGCGCTATGTTGAGGCCCACAAGAGCGGTTTAAGCGTGGACGAAGCGGTCCGCACTACCATTTTCAGGACCGGCCCCGGCATAATCTTGGGCGGAATCACGTCGGTTTGCGCCTTTTATTCTGTCCTCGGGGCTGACTTTATCGGATTAGCAGAATTGGGACTCATCGGTGGAACCGGAGTGCTTCTCTGCCTCTTGTCCATGTTAACCGTACTTCCTGCCATGTTGTTAATAGCCGGGAGGAGAAAGCTCTTCCCTTCGTCAGTGCCTAAAATAACCGCCCTCCCTTTCATGGAGCGTCTCTCCATAAGACCCGGATGGTCTCTTTTAATCCTCATTGCCATAACCTTGATAGGCCTTCCAGGGCTTTTAAAAGTGCATTTCAACTACAACCTGTTGGAACTTCAGGCCAGAGGCCTTGAATCTGTAGAATATGAAAGGGTCATGATTGAGTCATCGGATGAATCCACCTGGTATGCTATTCTTACCGCCGACAATCTTAAAGATACCAAACGCCTGACTGAGACTTTGGAGGGAATACCCTCCGTAGGAAAGGTAGAAAGCATCCTCGACTTTATCCCGACAAAACAGGCCCTAAAATCGGCTATATATGAAGAAGCAGCCAAGGCATTAAGACATCTTCCATCCAACTCCCTGCCCTCCCCTCCCCTCAATCCGGAACGATTGATAAGGGCCATTTCCCGGCTATCTTACGCATTGGAGGGGTTGGAGGAAAAATTATTTGCCGCCGGGGCCGGTTCGGAACTTTCCCTGATAGACCAGGACCTGGAGTACCTTGAGTCGGCGA
>CAZFSF010000027.1:0-3002 GCA_964522045.1 uncultured Desulfobacteraceae bacterium | reverse complement strand
ACTTTGTCTCGGAGTTGCGTCGTGTAGACCCCGATGTGAGCGGCGTTCCCGTGGGCGTGCTTGAGTCAGCCCGTATGATGCACAGGACCTTTCTTTTCGCCGCAGCCCTGACCATCGTTTTAGTGGTCCTCATTTTGTGGCTCTACTCACGCTCTTTTCACTATGTGTTTCTTACGCTTTTACCTTTAGGCACAAGTATGCTGTGGCTCCTTGAGATTATGGGCTGGTTTGGTCTGGACTTTAATCTGGCCAATTTCTTTGCCATTCCGATCCTTATCGCCATCGGAGTGCATGGGGGGGTCCACCTGCTGGCCCGTTCAGGAGAACTTCTATTCCAGCCCGGGGGTGCCCTGCCGGACAGGAAGGGGCTGTTTCATACCAGCACCCCAACGGCCGTGGCCCTGAGCTTCGCCACTACCATGATCGGTTTCGGCGGCCTCCTCTTCGCCCAGCATCGGGGGCTGGCAAGCTTAGGGGGGGTCATGGTCCTTGGATCGCTGATGGGCATGTTGGCGTGTCTCTTGGTCCTCCCCCCGGCCCTCAAACTGATGGAACACAGATAAATGCAGATTTTTAACATTTTTTTAAAAAGGAGAAAAACGATGAAAAAACATTTTATTCTTATTCACGGTGCGTGGCATGGGGGATGGTGCTGGGATGGTGTAATCGAGAAACTTGAGAAGGCAGGGCATACAGCTGAAGCACCCACTATGCCGGGACACCGTCGAGACGATGATCGTTCCAATATCCGATTTATCGATTACGTCGATAAAATTGTCAGCGTATTAGAACAAACAGATGCTCCCGTTGTGCTTGTCGGGCATTCGAGCGCGGGTTTCCTGCTTCAGGCAGCCGCTCCAAAAGCAGCCGACAAGATTGCGCATCTTATTTTCCTCAATGCTTTCATCCTCCCGAATGGCAAAAGTCAGTTTGACCTCGTACCACCTGAAGTATCCGAAGGGATGACTGCTGCAGCAAAAGCATCCCCGGATAACTGCGTGCCTGTTGATGAGGATTTTGTGCGAAACATGCTTATGGCAGGGGAACCCGTTGAGAAACAGGATGCTTTGGTAAGCCGACTGGTACCGCAACCAATTGCTATTTTTACGACCCCCGTCGACACCAAAGATTTTGAGAAGTTGACTATTCCCAAATCAGTTGTGTTTTGCAAAGCCGATGCCTCGTTGCCGCCCGGTGCATATTTGAACATGGCTCAGGGACTCGGGGAATATAACCTTATTGAGGTTGAAGGAGGCCATGAATCGTTTTTTACCAGCCCTGGTGTGGTCGCTGAAGGCCTTCAACAGGCCTTGAAATAATTTTCATGCTTGTCAAAGAAACACCGCCCAAACCGCTCAAGCTGACCAGGGGAAGCCGTGGCGCTTTACAGCGTGCTAATCTTAACAACTTTTTTATTATTGAAGAACTCTGCAGCTTAGCTCCTCGTTGGCCTTTAATAAACGGCGCCCATTTTCGGGTCAAAAAGGGCGATATAGAGCCTAAAACACCTATTTTTGGGACGTTGAGCTATAATATTCAATAAGTTAGGGCGGCCCCACCCCAATTCACAAGGAAGGGTTAATGTGTAACGGAAAGAAACCGTTATGATGACATTGCGACAATTTTCAGCGGAGCCATCCACAATTCCCACTATTACCAGTTGGTATCTGGCCGATTTGAGTAAAGCACAGGGCAAGCAGGAATTGTTCACTCATCAATCAGCTCAGAAGCTCAAAATTCTTCGTGAGCATGCCTTGATTGAGAGCGCTATTTCTTCGAACCGGATTGAAGGCATAAATGTTGACCAGTCCCGGATTAATACTCTTATTTTGGGGAAACCGCTTCTGAAGGACAGGGATGAAGAGGAGGTCCGGGGCTACCGGGACGCTTTGCGCTTCATCCATGAAAAGGGCGGGGAAATTACCGTTTCAGAAGAAACCATTATGAAATTTCATAAACTTTCGCGTGGGCAGATATGGGATGCGGGCAAATATAAGGAAAAGAATATAGATATCATCCAGAAATACCCTGATGGACGCCAGCGGGTGCGTTTTGAAACTGTTCCCGCAGATCAAACGCCTAAAGCTATGCGTGAAATGATTGAACTCTGGTTTCGAGGGCTTCAAGAACGATGGGTCCACCCTTTTGTCCTCCTGGCGGCCTTGAATCTCGATTTCCTATGCATTCACCCCTTTCGCGATGGCAATGGCCGCGTCTCGCGTCTCCTTTTGCTGCTGACCTGTTATCACGCAGGACTTGAAGTTGGTCGCTATGTCAGCCTGGAAAGGCTGATCGAACAAAACAAAGAACGCTATTACGAAACGCTTGAGCAAAGCTCGCAGGGCTGGCATGAAGGCAAGCATGACCCATGGCCTTATATCAATTACACTCTCTCGATTCTCAAAAACGCTTATCGTGAATTTGAAGATCGCGTCGGTCACCTGAAGAGCCCCCGCGGAGCCAAAACAGAACAAATCGAGGCAGCGGTTAAGGCATTTTCCGGAACATTTACCCTCTATGAACTTGAACGCGCATGCATGGGGGTTAGCCGGGATATGGTGCGAAAAGTGCTGAGGAATTTACAAAAGGCCGGTTTTGTGGAATGTCTGGGCCGTGGTCCCGGGGCGGTCTGGCGGAAAAGGGGTAATACCCTTAAAAAAGGGTAATAAAAAGGGTACTAAGGCGTATGGCACAAAATATCAGAAAAATGTTTATGCTTTGCGAAAAACAGGGAATTGTCAGCCGCATCGGACCGGCTAAAGGGGATTACTGGGAAGTTGTGAAGGGATAAATGACAATGAATTAGTGCCCATTTTGGAGTCAAAAAAGGCGATATAGCGCTTAAGAACACCTATTTTTGGGACGTTAAGCTATAATATCCAATAAGTTAGCGCGACCCCAACAACATATTTCGGGGATGGGTCTTACCCCCATAGTACCGGATATAGCGCATGATCCAATCGCAATAGGTTTGTTCGGTGCGATAGGCGTAGTGGTGATAC
>CAZFSF010000026.1:0-25548 GCA_964522045.1 uncultured Desulfobacteraceae bacterium | reverse complement strand
CAAACGTGTGTTTCACGTTTGTTCTTTAATATTAGATAGTTCGCGTGACTCAAGCGCTCTTTTTAGCTGCCTTTTTTGGATTTTGCCGGCCGCATTTTTCGGCAACTCGTTTATGATTCTGAATTCCTTGGGCACCTTGAAGGCTGCAATGCGGGTTTTTAAAAAAGCCTTAAGGGCCGCAGGATCAATATTTTCACCCCGGCGGGCAACGATAAAGGCGGTTACTTTTTCGCCCCAGTCCGGATCGGCAAGTCCGATAACTGCACATTCTTCTATTTCCGGTCTGCAATACAGGACATCTTCGACCTCCTTGGGATAAACATTCTCTCCACCCGTGATGATCATGTCTTTGAGCCGGTCAACAATATAAAGATAGCCGTCCGCGTCAAATCGACCGATATCCCCGGAACGAAACCAGCCTTTTTCCCAGAATGTGGCCCGCGTTGCCTCGGGATTGTTCAAATATCCCTTCATGATATTCCGCCCCCGGGCGCAGATCTCACCCTCCACACCCGTTTCAAGCTCATGGCCCTGCTGATTTCTTATTTGAATTTCCACCTCAGGTGCCGCGGTGCCCACCGAACCAATGACATGGCGGTAGTAATGGTTATAGGTAACAACCGGGGCGGCTTCAGTCATCCCGTAGCCCTCGTAAATTTTCAGCCCGGTTTGCTCTTTCCATCGGTGAACGGTTTCCGCTGCCATGCTGGCCGCAGCAGAAAAGCAATACCGGACTTTGCCGAGCTTGTCCTTAAGCCGCTTAAGACTTAAAAATCTGGAATATATTGTTGGTACCGCGAAGAGTTTCGTTACTCTTCCCGCTGCCATTAGCCACAGGATTCTATCCATATCAAAGACCGGCAGCATCTCCAGGCAGCCTCCGCTTAAAATCGTAGCATTCATGATATGCATCTGGCCAAAGACATGATTGAACGGCAAAAAACACAGGGCCCGGTCTTTATTCGAGGAGCGTTCATTGAAAACAACATTCTGGATGGAAACATTGACGTTTTCGTGGCTGAGCATGACGCCCTTCGGTGTACCGGTAGTGCCTCCGGTATAAAGAACAGTCGCAATGTCTTCCCGATCCCTGTCCAGTGCCTTGAATGTCCTGCTGCCGAGTTTTAACAGTCTGTTCATATCCAGATCGCTACCGGGACAGATGACCGTTTCTATCCCCCCACTCCCTCTGAATCCATCCAGACAATTGAGCTTATCGTCCGAGGCATAGATTATCCGTGGCTGGCAATGGTTCAGCAGCAAAGAAAGCTCGTCATCGCTCAGCAGGTTGGACAGGGTCACTGCAACCGCACCGGCCTTGAGCACTCCGAAATAAAAAGCAACCCAATCGCCGCAATTGGGTGCGCAGATCCCAATAAACTCTCCCGGTTGGATACCAAGGCCGATAAGAGCTGTTGCCACCCGGTTCACCTTTTCGTTCAGCATGCCGTAACTTGTCTGCGAGTCGCCTTCACTTAAGACCGGCCTGCCGGGAAAGAAAAACGATGCCCATTCCAGATTTGTGGCAATATTCATTGTACGATTTCCTGGTCCGCGTTTTGAAAATATTTCTTCAACATTCAGAATGTACTACGTATAAGGATGATAGTGAAAATCAAGGGAAAGTCAAAGAGAATCTCTCCTACCGATTTTTTTTACCACCGGATATAAACTGACCAAAGAGCGGGTAAAAAGCCTTAAAAAAGCAACCCTTGAAATTTTAGAAGAATGCCCTTCTTATAATGAAGAAAGGCTGCCTGAGTTTTATAGGAGAATGGGATTTCCGGATTCTAAAAATTGAAGAAGAGAACGGGGTAGTGTTTTTTCCACGTTTTGATACTCCTTTCTGAAACGTAAGGCTCAGATGCGCCATTTTTAACTTGCATATACTAAAGTTCCGATATATAATAGTGCTTAAAGATACGGTTTTGCTATCAGTATGATTCAGAAATTCAGCTATCTCCGCTCAAAACAGCTTTTTTTCATCTGATTTGCCTTTCACTATTTTTTCGTATGTTTTGGAAGAAGTCCGGGAACTTATCAGGACAAATGTAAGCGTGATGAAAAGGAGTCTGCTTATTGATGTTCGAGAACATTTTTGCGATTGTTTTTTAGCATAAGACAAGGACCGAGATAGCTTGATTAGACCGGCTTAACAACTACACACAAAGGAAAAGAACGAGAATGGAAGAGTCACAAAGGGCTAAGATTGAAGCCAAATTGAAGAGGATGATCAAACTTCAAACCCAATCACAGAAAGAAAATAAACGAGTCAAAAACATCCCTTACAGTACTAAGGTGATTCGTCGCCGAAAAGGCTCGCCTGATAAACACATCATGTAAGGGCTCACTCAAGAATAACTTCACATTTTCACATCTCAGATCGAGGCCATCTTCAGCTGCTGCTCAATCGTGAAGTCCTCGAAATAGTTCACTATTCCTGTGGCTTCACTCAATCGCAGCAACTAAATTTGGCCTAAATCTGAGCGTCAATTCTGCTAACTTATTTTTGAGTAAGCCCTAAGATCCCCGGCAAGAAAAGGCAAAAGACTCATTCGGATACGAGTGTGCTTTCGGGGCTCGGGACAAGTACCACAATGAATCCTATCCGACAGATTGCATTTGGCTATTCAACAAAATGTAATATCAGGTGCGGGCATTGTGTCGCCTCCGATGATTCGATCCCACACGGAAAAATGACTCTCGAAAGGGCCATGGCAATTATCGAACAAATGGCCCGATGCAACGTGACAGGCATCAGTTTCACCGCCGGAGAACCCCTTATATTTTTTGAAGATATGACCCGTCTTGTCAAGCTGTGCCATGAGAAGGAGATCTATTCAAGGGTCGTCACGAATTCCTTTTGGGCAAAGACTTCGGAGCATGCCGATGCTACGGTTTCAGCGCTTACACGGAGCGGCTTGTCACAATTGAGGCTGAGCTTCAGCCGTTGGCACCAAGAACATATCCGTCGTGAAAATGTGGTCAACGCGGCCAATAGTTGTCAAAAACATGGGCTTGATTACTTCATCTCTTTTGTCACTGATTTTTCAAGACAAGATGATTCTCTCGAACAATTTCTTCGAGATAACCAGCTGAAGTTTTTTCCTGAGCCTGTCATATATTTAGGACGAGCAAAAGGATTTGACCCGCCAAGAATTTTGACCGATTACCACTCAAATACCTGTAACATGAATCCATACCTCTCTCCTGAGCTCGATATGTTTGCCTGTTGTGATGGGGGAGACCAATTTAAAGAAACAGGCTTTTTTCATCTCGGTAATCTGATGGATTATGGCATTGACGAGCTGTTCAAGAGAAAAGAGAACAATATCTTATTTCATCTCATTAGAACCATGGGATTGACAAACATCGCGTCCTATTTGGGACTCAAGGCAAACGAAATTGTTCAATATAGGAAGTGCGAGCTGTGCGAGAAATGTTTTAATTCCACAGAGAACTTAAACATCCTTGAAAAAGCGGCAACATCTGATCTATTAAACTGGAAGAGGTAGGCTCGGCCGGAACCAGATGTTAAAATGAAACGTCCTTCATCACTAAAATCTCTGGTTTTTTTCAAGATAATTGTCGAGATTTGTTTTTCGCCTCATAAAGAATTTCCCCTGTTCACTCGCATTCTCTGTACCTGCAATTCAAACGCCCGCTCTGCCGGTCCGGGCCATAGACGGTGGATCGGTGGAACGTACAGAGCTACTGAAATAACCCGCTGTACTCGGCCCGCTTTTCCTTTTTCCATCTCGTGCAGAAGGCAGGCCTTCCCTTCATCACCAGTTTGAAACATGCATCGCATTTTGGGCTGCATTTTAAGATGGCGTTGTCTCGCCCGTCACGGGCCTCTTTTGGCCAATCGGGGTCTACCCATAGCATGCGGGCCAGCCCGATGAGGTCCGCCTTTTTCTCCTGAAGGATGGACTCTGCCCGCGCAGGGGTGGAGATGCGACCGGCTGCGGTGACCGGCACCTTGATCTCTTTCTTGATAGCCGCAGCCAGGGGGACCATATAACCGGGCCGCTGAGACTTCTTGAGAATTTCGGGAAGAAAGAAAGATTCATAGGTTCCGCCCATGACAGAGATATAGGCCACTCCATTTTCTTCCAACGCCTTTGCCAACACCATGGATTCGTCTAAATGAAGACCATCCGGGAGCCATTCGTCAGCCAGGAACCGATAACCCACAGGGAAATCGCCTACCAGGTCTTTGATGCGTTTCAAGACCTCCAGCGAAAACCTGATCCGATTCTCTATGTCGCCACCGTAGGCATCTTCCCTCCTGTTGGTCCTTGGTGACACGAACTGTGAAAGGAGGTATCCTGTCCCGCCATGGAGTTCCACCAGATCGAATCCGGCTTTCTGGGTCCTCACAGCGGCCCTGGCATACTGTTTCTGGATAGTTGTGATTTCTCTTCTGGTGAGGGCGCGGGGGGTTCTGTTAAAGGCGGAGACCGCAGACGGAGCAACAGGTTCGCCTACATAGGCAAAGCGTCCGGCATGATTGATCTGAAGACCGGCAAGGGCCTTTTCGCCCTTTATACACTGTGCCAGACTTCCCAGGCCGTTCAGATATCTGTTATGGTCGCAGCGAAGGGTCCTGGGCGACCCGCTGCCGTCGGGTGTCACGCTCGTATTTTCAACCACGATAAGCGCAGCCCCGCTCTGTGCCATCCGTTTGTAGTGATGGAGCATTAACGGAGAAACCTTTCCTCCCTCAGCTGCATACCCCAAATAAAGAGGGGCCATAGTGATGCGATTTTTCAGCCTGAGACCATTTATCTTTATTGGACTAAAGAGCTTTTTATAGTGCGCCTTTTTCATTTTTACCTCCTCCGGTGGAGTTTACGCCAAAACATCTGAGGACTAAAAAAAACTAACCGAAATTTATAAACGGGTCAAGGAGTTTCAGGGGCCTTATAATGAGGCCCTGTTTCAGACAGGATGGCCATTTTCGTCAGACGGAGGAGACGGGATGAGGAATTGAGGATCGCCCAAGAGGGAGACCATGATGTCTCTGCGGACAGAGGATGTCGGCACGGATTGGTGTCCACTCCATATGATAGCTTCAGGAAACAGGGCAGAAATCAAATGCCTGCGAGGCTTTTTTCCCTGTCAGGGAGTGCCGGATCCGGAGATGCCCGAGCCAGTTTTTATCATCCAGCTCAGGGAAATCCTCACGAAAGTGGGCGCCCCGGCTCTCTTCCCGTCTCATGGCAGCCGCAAGAATCAAGGCCGCCACTCTGGCAGCGGAACGGAGTTCCAGTATGCGCTGCAGCGCCAATGGATCATCTGCTGCAGGCAGCTCCAGGGCCTCGGTGTGGATTTCTTCTACCGCGCTAAGGGCCTGGCTGAGACCTTCCCGGTTTCTAATGATTCCCCCTTTTTCCCACATGATTTCGCGGAGCCTCGTCTTGAGCCGGGACAGGTTTGGGACTGACCTGCCGGTCTCGGGTCCGAAAGAGGGCACGGTTAGTTCCTGTACTATATCTTCTTGACTGAGGGTAGGATCACGTCTGGCCCAGTCAGCGGCGGACGCGCCGGCCCGCGCCCCAAAAACCTGAGTCTCTGTCAGGGCGTTCCCGCCCAACCGGTTGGCGCCGTGGAGCCCGCCGGTGACCTCGCCGGCCGCAAAGAGACCGGGTACGGAGGTTGCTCCCTGAACGTCAATACAGACGCCTCCCATGACGTGATGTGCCATGGGGGCCACCCGGATAGGATGATCCCAGGCCCCGTAGCGTTTCCCTAAGACCTCCCACGTAGAGGCCGAAAAGGGGTCTTCTCGCCAGCGTTCCTCTGATATGCCCCTCAGGTCCAGCCAGATCTCACTCTTTTCTCTGAAGATCTCTTTAAACAGGACATGAGAGAGTCGATCGCGGGCTCGTTCCCCGGCCGGACGCTCCAAAATGCCGTATTTTTTCAAGACGTCCTCGTTGCGGCTGTTGAAAAGACGTCCCTTGTCCGCAAGCCGGGGAGGTATTAAGAACGGAGGGAGTTTTGGCTCGGCTAACCCCAGCGGATAAAACTGCACAAATTCCATGTCCTGAAGCTGTGCCCCCGCATCCAAGGCAAGGGCATAGCCCTCCCCGAACATCCTCTGGGGATTGTCATGGCGAAGGTAAAGGGCACCAGCCCCGCCCGTGGCAAGTATCAGCGCCTTTGTGGTGAGTGCCAGCCATTTGCCGCGGACCGCCGAATGGGCGACAATGCCGGCCGCACCCTCCAGAACCTTCAGCCTTGCAACCGCCAATCCGCCGATGAATCTGGCCCCCAGCCCCTTGGCCTTTGTCAGAAGACAATGCACAATTTCCTGGCCCCAAACCGGGGCACGGCCTTTGGAAAAAAGATAGCCCTTATGGAACTCACCATTTATCCCCCAGTCCATCAGTTCTTTCAGCCTTGCGGGGCCCTCTCTAACAAGGAGATCCACAAGCTCTTTTTGATTTATCCCACGGCCCGCCTGGAGGGTGTTTTGTATATGATTCTCCGTCTGGTCAGGTGCAGCAACCCCTGCAAATACTCCCGCGCTTAAAATGGTGCATGTTGCCTTCCCCGGAAGACCCTTGGAGATCACACATACATCCAGACCCACCTCCCGTGCTGATATTGATGCCCTGAGGCCTGCAGCGCCGCTTCCTATGATCAGTACATCGCATGAGATACGTTCCATAGATATGCCTCAGCTCATGTCTCCGTGGGTTTGAGGACAAGCATGCCTAAGGGAGGCAGGTTGAGGCTGAGGGAACAGGGCTGGTTGTGCCAGGGGCTAGCCTCGGCGGTTACACCGCCTTTCACTCCGATGTTTGAGCCGCCGTAGGCCGCTGAATCAGAATTGATGACCTCCCTGTAGAATCCCTGACGGGGCGCTCCGATGCGGTAATCCATGCGCGGGACCGGGGTGAAGTTGAACACAAAGACCAGGATCTGTTCAGGGTCTTTTCCCTTTCGGATGAAGGAGACCACGTTGGCGTCAGTGTCCCTGAAGTCTATCCACTGGAACCCTTTGGGATCGTAGTCGAGTTCGTAGAGTGCCGGTTCTGAGCAATAGACGCGGTTAAGGTCCCTTACAAAGCTCTGCAGCCCTTTATGAGGTTCGTATTGAAGGAGATCCCACTCAAGGCCCTTATCGTGGCTCCACTCAGACCATTGGCCCAATTCGGCGCCCATGAAGAGGGTTTTTTTCCCGGGTTCGCCGTACATATACCCCAAGAGTAGACGAAGGTTGGCTAATTTCTGCCAGTCGTCCCCGGGCATCTTTGAGAGAAGAGAGGCCTTGCCGTGGACCACCTCGTCGTGGGATAGGGGGAGGATGAAATTTTCATGGAAGGCGTAAAGGAGGGCGAAGGTCAGTTTGTCCATGTGGAACCGGCGATGGACCGGATCCTTGGAGATAAAGGTGAGCATGTCGTGCATCCAGCCCATGTTCCACTTATACATAAAACCCAAGCCACCTAAATGGACAGGCCGGGTGACACCAGGCCAGGACGTGGACTCCTCGGCAATGGTGACCACCCCCGGAAAAAGCTCAAAGATCTTTGTGTTTAGGTTCTTGATAAATGCAATGGCCTCTAAATTTTCCCTGCCGCCAAAGCGGTTAGGAATCCAGTCCCCTTCCTCTCGTGAGTAGTCTAAGTAGAGCATGGAGGCCACGGCATCCACCCGCAGCCCGTCAAAGTGGTACTTGTCTAACCAGAAAAGGGCGTTGGCCGTAAGGAAGTTTTTCACTTCATCACGGCCGTAGTTGAAAATCAGGGTGTCCCAGTCCCGGTGCAGACCCTGTCGGGGATCCGAATGTTCATAGAGATGGGTACCGTCAAAGAATTCCAGGCCGTGGGGGTCCTTTGGGAAGTGGGCGGGGACCCAATCGAGGATAACGCCTAATCCCTCGGCGTGGCACCGGTCCACGAGGGACATAAGGTCCTGGGGTGTACCGTGGCGGGAGGTGGGCGCATAATAGCCGGTGACCTGATATCCCCAGGAGGCATCAAAAGGGTGTTCGGATAAGGGGAGAAACTGGACATAATTGAACCCCATATCTTTGACATAGGGGACGAGCTCATCTGCCGCTTCCCTGTATGTGAGCCACGTGTGAGCGTGGTTATCTTCCTCGGCCCTGCGTTGCCAGGAGCCTAAATGGACCTCATATATGGCAGCGGGGAGGGTTAGGGAATTCCGTGCGGCCCTTGTGGTCATCCAGTCCTGGTCTGTCCAGGGAAAACCCTCGATGTCGTGGACAATGGCCGCGGTCTTGGGCCGTATTTCAAAATGAAAGGCAAAGGGGTCTGATTTGATGAGGAGTGTGCCGTCCCCGGTGCGGATTTCGAATTTGTAGAGGAGGCCCGGTCTCAGGTGGGGAACAAACAGTTCCCAGACCCCGGATGATCCTCGGCTGCGCATCTGGTGCCTGAGACCATTCCACTGGTTAAAGTCTCCCACTAAGCTCACCCGGGTCGCTGAAGGGGCCCATACGGCAAAAAAGACCCCTGATACGCCCTGATGCGAAAAGGGATGCGCACCTAATCTATCATATATCCGGTAGTGGTTTCCCTGGTTGAACAGATATAGGTCATCTTCAGTGAGTACGGGCTGGAAGGCATAGCAGTCAAAAAAGGTGGCCTTCATGGCTGCGCCGAAATCGACTTTGAGCCTATAGGGCAAAATCTCCATTGTCCCTGGAATGATTGCCTCAAAGAGCCCCTGGTCGTTTATCCTGCAGGCCTCGATGCCCCTTTCAGGGTCGAGATCCAGGATTGTCACGGACCTGGCCCCGGGCAACAGAGCACGGACTATTACTGCCGGACCGGTTTTGAGGGTTACCGGATGGGCGCCTAATAAGGTAAAAGGGTCTCCCGTCTCGCCTGAAACAAGGCTGTTTATTTCTTCAGATGTTAGTGTGGTAGATAGATTCAAAATTCATAACCCATTTGGATTGATGATTGATGATTGAAAAACCTGCAACCCGTAACTCGCAACGCGCAACCCGTAACCCACCCTCACGCCCATGTCACCAGGCCCATGGCAAAAGGGTTCTCAAGCCGTTCATGGCTTGGCATGATGCGCACTGTGTAGCCAAATCGGCCTGTTTTGCGAGAGGGAATCTGTCCACGGTAGGTATAAAGATCGCCGGCCGAGTCCCCCACATCGAGGGCAACTGTTTTTCTGCCTGCAAAGTCGCCGTTCTGGTCCAGGCGGCCGTAATATGCCTCTACGATCACGTCCTCCGGCAGCAAAGAACCGAGCCTGACCTTGGCTGCCACCTCAAGCTCCTGGCCCACGCGCCTTTCAATACCGTTGCCGGAAATTACCTCCTCAATGGACACCTCATGCCAGCCGGTCATCAGTTTTTGCCGCCACTCTGCAAGTTCTTTTGAGCCTGCAAACGCGTTGCGGCAGAGTATGTTGAACCGTCTTGAACAGGGGAGGTAATACCGGGTCATATACTCCTGAACCATACGGTGAGAGTTAAAGATTGGAACCAACTGACTGAGACCGGCCCTCATCTTTTTTACCCAGTCCCTGGGGATGGAATCGTCTCCCCGGTTATAAAAAAGCGGCACCATTTCTTTTTCCAACAGGTTGTAAAGATCGCGACTCTCTATATTATCCTGAGCCCCATGGTCCCTGTAGATCTCGCCGTGTCCCAGGGCCCAGCCGAGGTCACGGTGATAACCCTCGTCCCACCAGCCATCCAGGGTGCTGAGGTTCAAAGATCCGTTTGCTAAGGCCTTCATGCCGCTGGTCCCACAGGCCTCCAGAGGGCGCCGGGGCGTATTAAGCCAGACATCAGTCCCTGAGACCAAATATCGGGCCATATAGAGATCGTAACCTTCTAAGAAGACGATGCGCCGGCGGAAGCGGTCTTCATTGCAGAGATGAATAATCCTTTTTATAAGCTCCTTACCCTCGTTGTCCTGGGGGTGGGCCTTTCCCGCGATGATTATCTGTACTGGGAATTGGGGATGATTAATGATCCGATCCAGCCGGTCAGGGTCTGTGAAAAGGAGGGTCGCCCTCTTGTAGGTAGCAAACCGACGGGCAAAACCGATGGTCAATGCCTCCGGGGTCAGCGCTTCGCGTGCGGACTGGATTTCGGTAATTGAGGCTCCCCTGTTTTCGAGCTGTTTAGCGAGACTACGCCGGGTAAAGGCGATCAGGCGTTCCCTGCACCGTTCGTGGGTGCGCCACAACTCGGTATCGGGGATATTTTTGGCCTGTTCCCATAGTTTTTCGCTCTCCGAGTCTTCTGCCCAATTCGGGCCCAAATACCGGTCGAACAGCCCGGTAATCTCCTTGGGTATCCAGGTGGGAACATGGATACCGTTGGTGATATGGTCTATGGGCACGTCTTCAACGGGGTGGTGGGGCCAGACCTTCTGCCACATGGCCCTGGAGACCCGGCCATGGAGACGGCTCACCCCATTGGTATAGGCGGAGAGTCTCAGGGCCAAGGTTGTCATCCCAAATGGTTCATCTTCGTTACGTGGATCGAGACGGCCATAACCCAAAAGCACCTTGAAGTTAATCCCCAATTCCTTGGTGTATTCCTCGAAGTAGGCACGGACAAGGTCCGGTTCAAACACATCATTACCGGCCGGAACCGGGGTGTGTGTGGTAAAGACAGTGCTCGCTAAGACAGTTTCCCTCGCAGCATCAAAGGAGATCCCCTTTTCCTTTCTCAGGATGTTGATTCGCTCTAATGCTGAAAAGGCCGAGTGGCCTTCATTCATGTGGGCGACACTGAGCTCGATCCCCAATGCCTTGAGGGCGCGCACCCCGCCGATACCGAGAACGATCTCCTGCCTGATCCGCATCTCCCTGTTCCCGCCGTAAAGCTGGCCTGTGGTGCCGCGAAATTCGGGAGGGTTGGCAGGCAGATTGGTGTCAAGGAGGTAAAGGGGGACCCTCCCCACGTTGGCGCGCCAGATCAGGACCTGTACCGGCTCTCCCTTGAAGTCCACCGAGACGGTGAGGGGAATTCCCTCCTGATCCCGCACCAGTTTCACAGGCATATTGGCGAAGTCATTGACGGGATAGGTCTCCATCTGCCAGCCGTCGGCGCTGAGGTATTGCTTGAAATAGCCCTCCTGGTACAAAAGGCCCACGCCAATTAGGGGTACATTCAGATCGCTGGCCGATTTGAGGTGATCACCGGCGAGGACACCCAAACCTCCCGAGTAAATGGGGAGGCACTCGGCCAGGCCGAACTCGGCAGAGAAATAGGCGACCTGAAAGGGCACTTCGGGACAGTAATCCCCGGACTGAACACGGGGTTGAGAGAGGTATCGGTCAAAGTCCTGGCCCAATCTCTCTAACTGGGCCACAAATCCCTGGTCGCGAGATAACTCGTCTAACCGGTCCTGACTGATAAGGCCCAACATGAATACGGGGTTCTGTCCGCATTCCACCCACAGGCCCGGGTCAAGGCGCTGGAACAGATCCCACAATTCGTCCTTCCAGCTAAAGCAGAGGTTATATGCCAGATCCCTCAGGATCTCCAGCTGGGGGGGGAGGTTGGGGACAACATTGTATTTGACTTTTGCTTTCATGTAAAATTCTCCCGTGTTACCAAGGTAATCCCACGAGGGGTAACGGTAAAACGGTCCCTGTCCTGCTTGGGATGATATCCTATCTTGCTGTCAGGCGGGATAACAACCCCTTCAGCAATAATGGCCTTTTTTATCCGGGCGCGGCGCCCGATAACCACATTTTCCAGGATAACGGATTCATCGACCGAGGCCCAGCTTTGAACAAAAACATTATATGACAGCACGCTGTTTCGGACCAGGGCCCCGCTGATGATCGAGCCGTGGGCCACTAAAGAATCAAGGGCCCTCCCAACCCGGGGCTTGGCGCCTGATTCCCGCGCAAATACGGTCTTCACCGGAGGATACTGGTGTTGATAGGTGCGTATGGGCCAGTGCCTGCCATACATGTTAAAGTATGGATCAACACCTGTCAGGTCCATGTTGGCATTCCAGTATGAATCCAGGGTCCCCACATCACGCCAATAGGCCGAATCGCGGATGCTGTCAACCATTTTTTCCCGGCGTATACCTTTTGTGTCGGTGTAGGCTATGATATCGGGGATCTTGTTTTCCCGGCGGTAGGGATAGGCCATGACACGGTGGGTTTTTAGGATATCGGGCAGGAGATCCTTGCCGAAATCGGGCCGGTCGTCCCTTTGAAGCAGGTCGATCAGGACCTGCGTTTTAAATATATATATCCCCATGGAGGCCAGAACATGGGCTGAGTCTCCGGGGATGGTCTTCGGTTTTTTTGGTTTCTCCTGAAAGCCCTTGACCCGGAATTGTTTGTCTACCTCCACGATGCCGTACTGACCGGCCATCTCCTTCCCCAGCTCGATGACGGCGATGGTTACGTCTGCCTTATTGGTCTCGTGGTAGCTCCCAAATCGGGCGTAGTCCATCTTATAAACATGGTCACCGGAAAGGATAAGCACGTTCTCCGGGGACTCCTCTTCAACGAGATAGAGATTCTGGCGTATGGAATCTGCTGTTCCCTGATACCACTTTTCTCCGGCCATCATCTGAGGCGGTGCTATCTTGAGATAATGGCCTAAATCGGTGCTGAAGATGTTCCATCCCCCCTCAAGATGCTGCATAAGGGTCTGGGATTTGTACTGGGGCAGGACAATGATGTTGTACACCCTTGAATTGATGCAGTTTGACAGGGCAAGATCAATAAGGAGATAAATTCCCCCAAAGGGGATGGCCGGTTTGGATCGGTTTTTTGTCAGTGGCATCAGCCGTTCGCCCCTGCCTCCTGCCATTACGACTGCCAAGGTTTTCTTCATCTCCTTATTGTCTCCCTGTTTTCCGGTACCCGTTCCTTTTGATTTTTTATTATCTTTAAACTTAATACTACTAAGTTGTTGAAACTTCAATCCCAAAATGAATCATCATTCTCCTCAAATTTCTTGGACTGGGCGAGGGGCGGTATTTGGTTTATTGACAAGATATGGCTTCGAGGGTATGTTGGCTTCGCGGTTATTCTTTAGAGTCTTTTCTGAATAACAATATCAAAAAGGCAGGAGCGAAATGAATTATCCAGAGATGTTCCTCATACGTCAGGTCTTTGATGCCCCCAAGGTCTTAGATATAGAGGGTGCGCTTGATCGAGAGCTGGAATCGATCCAGATCAGATCACTGCTGAAGGAGGGGGCACGGATCGCTATTACAGCCGGAAGCCGGGGGGTGGCCAATATGGATCTGATCCTGCGGCGCCTCGTCCGCATCCTGAAAGAGAATTCCGCCGAACCCTTTCTTATACCTACCATGGGTAGCCACGGCGGGGGAACTGCCGAGGGTCAGACAGAGGTCCTAAAAAGCCTCAATATCACTGAGGAATCGATCGGAGCCCCGATTATTTCATGCATGGATGTGGTGGAGATCGGGAGATCTCGATTTGGATTTCCCGTGATGGTGGACAGGCGTGCCGCAGAGGCAGACGGCATCGTTGTTTTAAACCGGATCAAACCCCATACCGAGTTCGAAGGTCCTATAGAGAGCGGGCTCATGAAGATGATGGCCATAGGGATGGGAAAACACAGGGGCTGTCTTGAGGTTCATAAGCAGACCGTCAACTTCGGGTATCGAGATGTTATCCCGGAGATAGGCGGGGTTATCCTGAAAAAACTCCCTGTCCTGTTTGGGGTTGGAATCGTGGAAAACATTTATGACGAAACCGCCATTATCCGTGCGGTCCCTTCGTCCCAATTCCTGTCAGAGGAGAAAAACCTGCTGTCTGAGGCCAAAAGACTGATGGCCAGGCTCCCCTTTGACAAGATAGACGTCCTTGTTGTAGATAAAATGGGCAAGAACATCAGCGGAACGGGAATGGATACCAACGTTATCGGGAGGATCATGTTCATCGGCGAAAAAGAACCCGAACACCCTAAGATCACCCGCGTTGTTGTTATGGATTTGACCGAGGGATCACATGGAAATGCCGTCGGTATCGGCCTCGCCGACTATGCGACCCGGAGGCTGGTAAACAAGGTGGACCATGAGGTTACGGCAATAAACTGCATCACTGCCATGAGCCCGGAAAAGGGACGAATCCCGATTGTCTTGAAGACAGATAAAGAGGCTGTTGAGGCCGCATTGAACACTATCGGGGCCGTGGAACCGGATAAGGCCAGGGTGATTCACATAAAGAGTACCCTGGAAATTGGAGAGTTGGAGGTTTCGTCAGCCTTTATGGAAGAGGTTGACAAAAGGGAAGAGTTGAAACTGATCGAAAAATTGGGGACTCTCTCTTTTGACAGCGAGGGAACGCTTCGGCCGGCAAGAACGAAAATGGATTAAGGAGAATTTACATGATGTTAGATCCAATAGCTAATGAAATACGTTCAATTGTTGGAGATGAATGGTTTCTTGATACACCAGAGGACCTTGCCGTATATTCCTATGATGGTTTTCTGCCCGAATTTAAACCAGACGGGGTAATCGTTCCGGGAAACAGGGATGAGATTTCAAAGATCATGAGGGTCGCGAACCGGGAAAAGATAAATATCATCCCCCGGGGAGCCGGGACCAATATCTGCGGGAGCTCTGTTGCGAGAGAGGGGGGTATTATTATCACCTTCCACCGGCTGAACAAGATTTTGGAGATCGAACCTGAAAACATGTGTGCGGTTGTTCAGCCGGGTGTGGTAAACGCTGACCTGCAAAAGGCGGTGACCGGATACGGCCTTATGTATCCGCCAGATCCTGCCAGTATGTTTGTCTCCACTATAGGCGGGAATGTTGCCTTGAATGCCGGTGGTCCGAGGGGGGTAAAGTATGGGGTGACAAGGGACTATCTCTTAGGTCTTGAAGTGGTGTTGCCTTCTGGGGAGGTGATTCGGACAGGGGGTAAGGCCCTGAAGAATGTGAGCGGGTACGATCTGACACGGCTTATGTGCGGCTCGGAAGGGACCTTAGGCATCTTAACAGAGATAATTTTGAGATTAGTCCCCTCGGCGCCTGCCAAGGCCACCCTGCAGGCCATCTATTCAGATCTTGATGATGCTGCAACAACTGTGTCGGCAATCATCGGCGCAGGCATTGTTCCCACCACCTTAGAGCTGATCGACAGGACCGTTCTCGATGTGATCAGCAATTATGGCGGGGCCCGGTTCTCAAAGGAGGCTGAGGCATTGCTTCTGATAGAGGTGGATGGAGAAGATGTTTTGGTTGAGGCACAGGGGAAAAGGATCGAGGAGTTCTGTAAGGAAAGAGGGGCTGTTCAGGTAGAAAGGGCGAACACCCCGGAGGAGGCGGAAAAACTGTGGCAGGCAAGAAGGACCGCATTTGGCGCTGTCGCTAGTCTAAGGCCCAATTGTATTGTTGAAGACGCGACCGTGCCGGTGAAGATGCTGCCCGCGATCATAAGAAAGATCGTTGAGATCACGAATAAGTATGATTTACAGATCGGTGTCCTGGCCCATGCCGGTGATGGGAATCTTCACCCCTTGATCATGACCGATCTTCGCGACAGGGAAGAGATGGCGCGAGTTGATAAGGCAATGGAGGAACTGTATGAGGCGGCGATCGGGATGGGAGGCACCCTTTCAGGGGAGCACGGCATAGGGATTGCCAAGGACAGGTTCATGAGAATGGAGTTCAACCAGGCCTCAATAGACCTGATGCGCGGAATCAAGCGGGTCTTTGATCCCAACAATATCCTCAATCCCGGCAGTTTTCTTTGACAACTAATTGAGGAATTGAGGAATTCCTCAATTCCTAAATCCGCAGTTAATGTGAGAAGAAAATGATACCAAACAATATTGCAGATGAATTTGATCAATGTATTAAGTGCGGGCTTTGTCTGGCGACCTGTCCGGTTGGTAAAGAGCTTTTCTTAGAGAAGTATACGCCGAGGGGAAAGATACAGTTAGCCAAGCGCTATGCCGCGGGAGATCTGGATATAAGCGAGCATTATCGCGACATCTTTGCGAAATGCCTGCTCTGCGGGGCCTGCTCTGTGACATGCCCGAGTGGCGTGAAACTGACAGATGTTCTTGTTGGCATGCGGGAGGAAATCGTCAGGAAGGGGGGCATCCACCCGAATGTTGAACCCGCCGTGCAATCGCTGCTTGTCAACCATAATATCTCTGATGAGGATAACAGTGAACGGGGAGAGTGGCGGGATGACATAAAAGAGCTCCCAGACCATATGTACGAGAAGGAGAGGGCAGAGGTCGTATACTTTGTGGGCTGTATTTCCTCCTTTTTCCCGATGGTACAGTCAATTCCCCAAAACATGGTCCGGATTTTAGGGGCGGCTGATGTGGACTTTACTATCTTGGCAGGGGAAGAGTGGTGCTGCGGTTTCCCGTTGATCGGCGCTGGGGTGCCCGAAAAGATGGGGGAGCTGATCGAGCACAATATAGAGCAAGTAAAGGGGTTAGGGGCGCGTAAGATGGTTTTCTCCTGTCCCTCCTGTTACCGGACCTGGAAGGAGTACTACAATACCGATCTGGAACTTTTTCATTCCACCCAATTTATCCAAAGACTGATCAAGGAGGAGGCGGTTTCCCTCGGAGAACTGAACGAAACAGTGACCTATCACGATCCTTGCGATCTGGGGAGGAACGGGGGTGTCTTTGATGCCCCGAGGGAAGTAATCGAGTCTATCCCCGGTCTCACCCTTGTTGAATTGGAGAACAACCGCGCCCAGAGCATATGCTGTGGCGGTGGGGGCAATTTAGAGATGGCGGATTCCGGTCTCTCGGGGAGTATAGCCCGGAACAAGCTGGCAGAAATCGAGCGAACCGGTGCTAAAACGCTGGTGACCTCGTGCCAGCAGTGTATCAGGACCATCAAGGGGAAGGTGAGGAGAGAAAAGGTTGATCTCGACGTATTAGACATTACGGATTTGGTGGTCCGGGCAATGTCTGATGCCTGATTCCATAAAATACCCGCCCGCCTATCTGTCATGGGTCGTCTGGGGTTTGGTGGCTGCCTTTTATCTGAGCGGCTTCTACCAGAGGGTTGCCCCGGCCGTTATGACAGATTACCTGATGGCTGATTTCAAGATTGGCGCAACCGCTCTTGGGAACCTCTCGGCCTTCTATTTTTACAGCTATGTTTTCGTACAGATTCCCACAGGAATTCTTGTAGATTACTGGGGACCTAAGAAACTGGTAACCGCCGGCGCCTTCATTGCCGCCTTAGGGGCATTTCTCTTTGCTGCTGCCCCAACCATTCTCTTTGCCAACATCGGACGTCTTCTGATAGGCGGGTCAGTGGGTGTGGCCTGGGTTGCCCTGCTCATGCTGTCGATCCACTGGTTTCCCCCACACCGGTTTGCCATGACGAGCGGTTTGGGACTCTTCTTCGGTATTGCCGGGGCCGTGTCGGCGGGTGTACCTTTGCGGATCATCGCTGATCAATTCGGATGGAGACCGGTAATGCTGACCTCGGCCGGCGTCTCCTTGATTATCGCTGTTTCTATCTGGATCATTGTAAGAGATGATCCTTCCGAACGGGGCTATACCAGTTTCGCACCCCCTTCCAATACCAGTAGCCATTCGCCCGCATCATTATTAACCGGTTTATTAAAGGTGTTTCGTTATAAGAATACCTGGCTGTTGTCGATCGCACCAAGCGGGCTTGCGGGTCCGGTGTTGGCATTTTCCGGCCTGTGGGGTGTCCCGTTTCTCACCACCCATTATGAGTTGACTCCTGCAAAGAGCGCGGCTCTGACATCAACGTTATTAGTGGCCTGGGCCGTTGGCGGGCCTATCCTTGGGGTCCTCTCAGACAGGATAGGCCGCAGAAAGCCGATTTATGTGACGGGCTGTTTTGCCGCATGTGCCGGCTGGAGTCTGATCCTGTTTGTGCCGGACCTCCCTCTTTGGGTGTTGACATCCTTTCTTTCGGTGGTAGGTTTTGTCTCCGGAGCCGTGATCCTGGGGTTTGCCTTTGTCAAAGAATCTGTTCCCCCTTCCTTAGCAGGCACTGTATCCGGGGTGGTCAACATGGGGGTCATGATCGGCCCCATGGTGCTGCAGCCGGCCATGGGCTATGTCCTTGACAACAACTGGAATGGGTTGCTGGAAAACGGGATAAGGATCTATCATCTCGGCGCGTACCAATCCGCTTTTGCCCTTATGATTGCCTGGTCGTTCATATCCGCCATTCTCATATGCTTTGCAACTGAGACGAACTGCAGGCAGAGGGTTTTGGATTGATGATATTACTTATTCTAAGGAGGCCTGAGAAATGGAACTTTACAACTTAGGGAAAGTACCCTGGGATGAGTCACAACTGATTTATCATGCCTTGGCCGGTTTAGGGCGTGAGGCCCTCTCCTTGGTCTCCCCTTCAACGCCCTATGTCTGTATTGGTTTTCACCAGGATGCAGAACAGGAGGTAGATCTTGATTACTGTAAGGCAAATCATATTCCGGTCTTCAAACGCGAGGTGGGTGGAGGAGCAGTATATTTAGACGGGGACCAGCTCTTTTTCCAACTGATTCTCCACAAAAATAACCCGGAGGTCCCTAAGAAAAAGGAGGCCTTTTATAGGAAATTTCTTCAGCCTGTTATGGATGTCTATCGAAAGATTGGAATCCCTGTTGAATACAAACCGGTTAACGATATAATAGCAGGGACACGTAAGATATCGGGAACAGGCGCCGGAGAGATCGGGGAGTGTGTCGTCTTCGTGGGGAACCTGATCGTCGATTTCAACTATGAAATGATGACAAGGGTTCTCAAGGTCCCGGATGAAAAATTTCGTGACAAGGTCCACAAGACGCTAAAAGAGAATCTTTCCACCATACGGCGCGAATTGGGTGAGGAAAAGGCAAAGAAATGGAACAGGTCGAGCCTGAACGCCCTGATGGCAGAAGCCTTTCAGGGATTGTTAGGACCGATGAAATCCGTTCAAATGGATGGCCTGCTGAGAGATAAGATTGATGCGCTTAGGTCTCGGATGTTGACCGATGAGTGGCTCCATCAGAAGGGGAGTAGGGTGGAGGGCCGGGACGTCAAGATAAGGGCCGGCGTCAATGTGGTTCATAAGATGCACAAGGCTCAAGGCGGGCTCATCAAGGCTGCTTTTCAGGTTAATGAGGGCAGGTTCGCGAATGTCCGGCTGTCCGGAGATTTCTTCTGCTTTCCCGAAGAGGCCATTAGCTGGCTCGAATCAAGGATCGAAAACAGGGCCGTTGAAGATGTTCCCGATCTGCTTGAATCCTTCTATGCCGAGAAGGATGTTGAAACGCCGGGCATCCGCATTGACGACTGGATGCAGGTCTTGATGGTTTGATTTGCGCCTCAAACGACAGGACCGTGATTCCTCAGCCCCCGCACCGTGACAGGGTCCTCCTTTGTTAGAGCAAAACCGGGATAGGCGCGAAGAGATCATCAGATATTGCTGGGTGGCATTCAGAGAATATTATGCAAAGGCTTGAAGAGAGATTAATCAGAGCCAGAGAGATGTCCTGGAAGAGATTTGGCAAAGAGATTACCTTTTATCTTCCCGGCATGTTTTCATATAATGGCCTATCCGGGGAATACCCGGCAATTTCCATTACCGGAAGCCATTGCGCGCTTCACTGCGACCATTGCCAGTCAAAGACCTTGGAGCCGATGATCTCTGCTGAAAAACCTGATGTCTTGATCAAGAAATGCCTTGATCTTGCAAAAAAAGGGAAGTTGGGGGTTTTAATCAGCGGAGGATGTGACAAGGAGGGACGTTTGCCGTGGAAGGATTTCATCCGGGCTATTTCAAAGATCAAAAGGGATACGGATCTCTATATCTCCATCCATTGCGGTGTGATCGACTACGCAACGGCCCGGGACCTTAGAGAGGCGGGTGTTGATCAGGCGCTCATCGATGTGATCGGCGATGATGAGACATACCACAGGGTCTATCACGTGGATTTTGGCGTATCCCGCATTGAGTCTTCTTTAGAGTTCTTGCAAAAGGCCTCCCTGCCCGTGATTCCCCATATCGTATGCGGGCTCAACTATGGGAGGATCGTGGGGGAGCAAAGGGCTGTTGAAATGATTTCACGGTTTGATATTAAGCAGATGGTATTGGTTTCCCTCATGAGAATTCCAGGCACCCCATCATGGGAGGCAAGACAACCGAAGGCAGAGGAGATAGCCCAATTGATAACTGAGGCACGATTTCGCCTCCCTGAGACGAAAATAAGCCTTGGCTGCGCAAGGGAGCGTGGAAACAGCCGCATAGAAACCCTTGCCATCCACGCGGGGGTAAATCGAATGGCCCTTCCATCTGATGAGGCCATCAAGTTAGCCACAGACTATGGATTGAAAATGAGATACCAGAGGACCTGTTGCTCGGTATCACACGATTTTTCAAAAAAAGAGTGGTAAACGGTTACAGCTTTTAATAGCCTTTCCGCTTCTTAATCCTTCCGAAACCAACCATCCGGTATCGTCTTGACATGATCTTCCCTCATGCCATATTATCTGTGATGTGAGAAAAAGAGCATCACTTTACAAATTAATCGATTCTTCAGGCACTTTAAACCTTTAACTGTTGAGGAGAGGCATATGCGGCCATTAGATGGAATCAAGGTAATCGAGATGGCGGGCCTGGCCCCGTCGCCATATTGCGGAATGCTGTTAGCTGACTTCGGGGCCGATGTGGTGATCGTTGACCGGCTGTCAAAGGGGACTCCCGAAATCCCGAACGTTATGGAAAAGAACCCCTTTGACCGTGGGAAGCGGTCCATGAGGGTTAATCTGAAAAGCGATCAGGGCATTGAAATCGTGAGGAAGATGATTGGAAATTCCGATGTCCTGGTGGAGCCATACAGACCCGGTGTGATGGAGTCCCTGCAATTGGGCCCGGATGATGCCCATGCACTGAACCCAAAACTGATTTATGCCCGCCTTACAGGCTGGGGGCAGAATGGTTCCTATGCGAGTATGGCCGGACACGACATCAATTATATCGCCCTTTCAGGTGCGCTTTCTCTTTTCAGGAGAAAGGGGGAGAGGCCCCTTCCACCCTGCAATCTCCTGGGTGACTTTGCAGGTGGTGGAATGTTATGTGCCATGGGCATTCTGTTGGCGTTGATCGAAAGGAACAACTCCGGAAAGGGCCAGGTGGTCGATGCGGCAATGTTAGATGGCGCGGCCAACCTTTCCGTTCTGTTTTACGGCATGCTGGCCCATCACCTGATGACTCTCGATATCGGGACCAACGTGTTAGACAGCGGCGCCCCCTTTTACCAGACCTATGAGACCTCTGACAACAAATTTATGGCCGTAGGCGCCATAGAGGGAAGGTTTTATGCTGAACTGCTTGCAGGCCTGAGCGTTGATCCCTCATCCCTTCCACAACAGTTTGATATGCCAAAATGGCCGGAAATGACGGAACGTTTTGCCGAGGTGTTCAAGACCAAAACCCGAGATCAATGGGCAGCCATCTTTGAAGGGAAGGATGCCTGCGTGGCGCCGGTTTTAGAATTAGATGAGGTGGATCAACACCCCCATAATAAAGAACGAGGAATAATCATAAGCCTTGATGACGTGCCCCAACCGGCGCCTGCCCCCAGGCTCTCTCGAACACCGGGCAGGGCCACAGAGGCAAAGGGTCGGAGGGGCGCAAATACAGAAGAGATATTGACGGATCTGGGGTATTCAGGGGAAGAAATAAAGGGGTTTTTTGAAAGTGAGGTTGCAGAATAGCAAAAGGGGCCGTTCCTCTGAAAAACTGCTTGTATCCCTTGAAGAAATTATTTCCGAGGGCAACAGCAAAAAATATGACCGGAAGACTGGCGTCATTCATAAGGATATCACGAGATAGGTGGCATTTCAAAAAACATGTCCAATATGCGGATTTGAACTGGCTTCCCCCGAAGAGGAGATGTGTCCCCAGTGTGATGCGGATTTAACCTGTTTCAATGTGCTCAATTCCATCCCGGATGAACCGGGGCCGGAGAAATTGAGGGCGAGTGAAGATAATCGAGAGAAAAGACCCACTGGAAAACAGTTGATATTAGGGGCTTTTTCCCTTTTGTTTGTCGGATTTATCATGGGGCTTTTCTTAGCCTCATTGTACAGGCCAGACCATCCCCCCATTTCCGTTTCCTACCAGCAGGCCCTGCCCATTCGTATCAAAATACCGGACCAGGCAGCATCCGGGCGGGCAGATGCGGGTGAACACTTTGATCGAAAGGCTCCCGCTTTATCTCAAATCATTAGTGAGGGGATTCCAGGAACCCGGATTCCCGCCGAGGTTCCGAGGGCCACAGTTGCTGAAGAACGCCCTGATAAGGAAACAGGGATGGAATCATCGGATCGTGAACCTGTACAGAAGGAGAAAGAGAACCTTTGGGGGCGCCCCACTGGCAAGAGTCTGACAGCAGTCCCTGCGGTGGGGAAGGAGAGTTTTCGAATATACGAAACGACAGATGAGGATACGTTGTGGCGTATCTCAAAAAAACAGTATGGATCGGGTTTTTATTTCCCTGTCATTATGGAATGTAACCCCGGAATCCTCATCTATCATGTGCAGAAGGGCATGCGGGTAAGAATATTCAAGGACCCTGCCATGGCGAAAAAGCTGTACAATGAGAACGCTCGTATCGAAGGGGACAGGGCGTATTACTATTACCAGGTGCTTGAAGGCGATACCTTTGAATCCATTGCCTTGAAGTTTTATAAACAGGGAAACATGAAAAACCGGATTATGGACCTTAATCCTCATGTAAAACTCCGCGCTGGAATGCGCATTAAGATTGAATTGGAATAAAAAAGAATGGGAAAAAAGAAGAAAAAAGGCGCCAAGATAGCGCAAAGGGAACTCCTGGATCCAGTCTCCAGAGCAACCCATGATTTTTTGCAGTTTATCGATCTGTCGCAACTCGCAAGACCGGTACCGCCAAATGGTTGCGGAACACCTGAAATCTCAGAACTAAAACGACTGTTTCTTTTTGATGAGGAATCATGAAGGAAAAAAAGGCGTTTCTTCGTGAAAGATTTATCGCCTTCCAGAAGAAGATTGTCTCCCTTGATCATGCCCTGAGACAGCAGGAGGATGCCTTTCAGCAAAGAGAAAGCAGCCTGTGCATGGGCATTTTTGAGACACTGGATGCGCTTGAAAATATAGAGGAATTCGTTGGGGTCAGGGAAGACGAATTTAATAAGCCCGCTCGGCGTTTGGCTGAAAACATTCGTTCTGTCCATAAAAAGCTTATCAGGTTGCTCAAAGCCAATGATATCGTCATGATGGAATTCCCTGATAACATGGCCCGGATGGAGTCCTGCAAAGTCGTTAAAACAGAAGAGTCAAATAGCCTTAAAGATGAGACCATTCTTTTTGTTGTAAAGAACGGATATATGAGGAAAGATAACGGAGAAGTGCTCCGAAAGGCGGAAGTTGTCACGGTCCTGAACAAATCAGGGGAGGGGGTTCAAGACTCCTCAGAATAGAATACCCGGGCGCCTTCTATCACGTGATGAACCGAGGGAATTCCACGCAAGACCTGTTTAGGACCAAAGGAGACCGGGAGCCTGTTTCGGCGGTATTTCCGGCGCCGGGATTACGATGAGATCCAAGCGTATGTCCGAAAGAGCTTCGGAATCCAGGCGGCTAAAGGGTAGGGTCAAAAAGATCCGGAGTCAGATAGTTAATGTTTAACATCTGACCCTATTTGCTTTTGTGGACGGAACTCTTTCTTCCAAAGTTGGGAAATATCGGGACGCTGCAAACGGACAATGTGAGACTTGTATGGCCATGGATGAAGGTTGGATCTGATGCAGTGGTGTTGCTCCCCAACACCTCCATGTTTCTGATGGGAAAAGATTCCCATTCGGTTGCCTGTACTTGACCACAGTATTGGTTATGTAAGGCATATCTTAGCTTTTTGCTGACATGGATTGTTTGAGATACGTCAAGATATGTCACGTTTTCTAATACCCGGATTTGATGTGCTTCCCATGAGGTATCATAACTCTCGATTCGTCCGGGTGAATAGTGATATCACAGGTTTTACCTCGGTTGACCTAAATAGCATTTATCTGCAATCAAAAAATATTGCAGATTAGTTAGCATGCAAAATAATTTTCAAAAAGCTAAAGTATTACGAAACTTCCACATTTGGATCAACAGTCTACGAAGGGCGGTATCCACAATGTGTTGTGATACTCCCTTCAGATTTTATAGCTCGGGAAAGGTGAACCTTTTTCAGACAAGGCCGCCGCCAAAAACTAAAGCCTCACCACCAACTGTTCACACAGATCACCCAGATTCCCAGATCCCTTCCTCTGATGATTGTCTTTACTGCGACCCGGGTTACCCCATTGAGACTTATGTCCTGGCCTGACACACAGTAAAAAAAATGGCCTCGGAGTTTCAGGGATCGGTGTGCCCGGATTATACTTAATTGATTGCGGTTTAGGAAAACTTTCATTTCTCAAAGGCCCTCTGTCTTCCAAGTCTATTATCCCCCAATTCTCCGCTGACAAAGTTCAATCTGACATGCTTCATATGGTGATCATATTCCCATTGAAACCCAAGCCGCACTTCAGTAAAATTCCCCCGAAAAGGTGAGTTTCTATAATCTCACCTGGAGCAGGCATCATGACTTTGGGCGATTCAAATAATGATTTTTACACGTTTTATTTCATAAAGATTCCCTGTGTCGATTGATGGTGCTGTTTGAAAAGGAATGACGACATTTATTCTAGCGGATAAAACCTTGCCCTCGGGGCAAGGTCAGAGTTCATAGGCTTTGCCATATGAACGACTCAGTGTTACTACCGAGTTGAAGTTGTCCCCACAACAAAAACAAGGAGTAACAAATGAGCCGTTTTCGAAAGTTATCACAAACATTGTGGCATTGCCAATATCACCTGATATTCGTACCGAAGTATCGATATAAGATATTGGAGGGCAAAATTGCCTCTAAAGTTGAAAGCTGCATAAGAGCGTTTTCAGAACAAAAGGGAGTCGAAATAATAGAGCTTAATGTTCAGATTGACCATGTTCATCTATTAGCAATGATTCCTCCCAAAATCAGTGTATCGGACTATGTCGGAACGGTAAAAGGTCGAACGGCAATAAGAGTCTTTAACCATTTCAGAAAACTGAAAGAAAAAACCTACTGGGGAAATCATTTCTGGACTAGGGGTTACTGTGTGGACACAGTAGGCCTAGATGAAGAAATGATTCGTAAATACATAAAGTATCAAGACGATAAAGACGAAGATTAACTTATAACGGGGGCAACTCATAACCTTGCCCCCTCAGGGGGCAAGGCAGACTATCCCCTTCTAGGGGTTAACCCAAAACCGGGCCCTCTGGGCTCGGATATTTATTCTAAATGTAAGATAACGTGAGTATTGACGAGCCAACATAAAATATGGAAATAAAGGGTTTTTCGAGGCCTAAAAAAGTGCGATACAGCAAATTACTTGATGTTTCCAGGATGACAAAGGGGTTTTTCAGGGAGGAAAAATGAAATCATTATGCTTGGCCGTTGCTGCAGCGCTCTTCTGCACATTTTTGACTGGCTGTGCGAAAACATTGCCGGTCAACAATGTTG
>CAZFSF010000025.1:0-25575 GCA_964522045.1 uncultured Desulfobacteraceae bacterium | reverse complement strand
AGATCGAGGTGCTGATCATCGACGAGGCCGACCGGATGCTCGACATGGGTTTTATTCCGGATGTCCGAAAGATCATCTACAGCACGCCGTCAAAAGAGAAGCGCCAAACCCTGCTTTTCAGCGCTACGCTGACCGGACAGATTACCCGCCTCGCCTCAGAGTGGACCAGCAGCCCCGTAACCGTTGAGATAGAACCGGAGCAGGTCGCGGTCGATACAGTGGAGCAGCTTGTCTACATCGTGACCTCGGGCGATAAATTTGCGCTGCTCCTGAACATCATCACCCGGCAGGATTTGAGCCGTGCCCTGGTTTTCTGCAACAGACGCGACGAGGTGAGAAGGCTGTCGGAGATGCTGACCCGATACGGCATTAACTGCTCCATGCTCTCCGGGGATGTTCCCCAGAAAAAACGGCTCCGCCGTCTTGAGGAATTCAAGGCCGGAAAGATACGGGTACTGGTGGCAACAGATGTAGCCGGACGCGGAATTCACATCGAGGGAATGGATCATGTCATCAATTTTAAGCTACCGCATGATCCGGAGGATTACGTACACAGGATCGGGCGCACGGGTCGGGCCGGCTCCACTGGCACATCGATCAGCTTCGCCGACGAGAGGGATGCCTTTTTCATCCCAGCCATAGAGGAGTTTATGGGCCGTAAATTGGCATGCATGGAGCCAGAGGAAGAATGGCTCACCATGCCTGAGGCCGTTCATGCAAAGAAAAGACGTAGATCCCGGCCCCGAATGAAGCCCGGCGTCTCGACTCATGGAAAAACCCGACTATCTCTCCTTTGATGCCTTGTTGATATCGATCATTTTTTCCCCTTTGATGTAATCCGTTGTCTGATATACGGTAATATTTTCAAATTTAGTAGTAAGACCCCTTATCCGATCATACTGTCTCTTAATTTCCTTCAAGGTTTCGTCTTCAGGGTATTTTTCCAGGACCTCACTCAACAGGAGAAAAATATATTGCAGAGGCTGATTTATTTCGTGGCAGGCAGCAGCGGCGGTTTCGACGACGCCCTGGAGCTTTTCCCGTTTCAGGCGTTCCTGCTGGGCACGATGGCGGGCAGTAATATCGCGCGTTACGGCGATAAGACATTTCTCATCGCCATAGTCTATGACTTCAGCCGACCAGAGCATGTTCCGAATTTCCCCGGATTTCATGCGGAATTCGACTTCGAGGTTCCGGACCACACCCTTTTCCCGGAGCGTTTTGACCATCTCCGTCCGCTTATTCGGATCGGCCCATATCCCCAATTCGCTTGATGTACGACCAAGGACCTCATCCTTCGTATAACCGGTGGCTCGTAAAAAGGTCTCGTTCACATCAACATAAAACCCACCTTCCAGCGTGCTTATAACAAACCAGTCCGGGCTGGAACGGAAGGCCTTCCGGAATTTGTCCTCTGACAGGTTTAAGGCCTCTTTTGCCCTCTCATGTTCTGTATGATCCATAAAATATCCGAGGACTGATCTTTTACCCTTGAACTGGATTGAGGTAACCGTTTCTATAATCCACCTCACCTCACCATCCTTGGCCAAAACCCGGTGCTCATACGGGGAGTGGCTTTCCCCCTTCAACATCTCCACGGCGCTGCGCCTCACCTTTTCTCTATCTTCAGGCAGCACAATTCCGAGAGAGTCCATACCCAAAAGATCCTGCTCATCAAATCCCCCGATCCTCAGAAATTCCGGATTCATGAATACAAATTTCCCATCCTGAACAATGTAAATGCCGATAGGTGAATCTATGAATATGTTTGCGAAAAATGTGGCATCTTTCAGGACTTTAGCTTGCTGCAATTTAATTTTTTTCTCGTAGGCATCCCTGATGCTTTCTACAAGATTGTCGTACTCAGTCGGCTTGATAAGGTATTTAAAGGCACCCTGCCGACCGCTCTCTAAGGCAGTGTCAATTGCTCCGTGCCCTGTAAGCACGATACTCTGGAGGAACGGCTGGATCTTTTTCAGTTTCTGCTGAGTCTCAACACCATCTATGCCCGGCATTTTAAGATCTACTACCGCCACGTCAAAATCTTCATGGGCGGCTACTTCCGCGGCCTCCTCACCTGAAAATGTAACTTTCACCATAAAGCCTTCTCGCAGAAGGCGTTTTGAAAGGTACTCAACGAGGGTTTCCTCATCATCAATCAGCAGCACTCTAATGCCGGGTTTTTCGTTCATAGACAGCTTTTTATCAGGGGATACATCTGAATTCGTCAAGCCATTAACCAAACGGCTTTCTTTATTATCGTTATTGGTCATAGTGATGATCCTCTAAGAATTGATAAACCCATAAAGAGACAAAAAATTGACCTCTTGACGAGTGTGTTTTTATTTAAAGTAAATCAATTGAACAATTTGCCATTTCTTGCAAACTAAAAACCAAATCCCGCAATGCGGAAATTAATGGCTCAAAGAGATGTCGGTTCCTCTCAATGGCCGCGGATTATAGAAGGATAGAGTCGCAAGGTAAAGAGAAATTTAACGGAAGGTGAAAATCGAGGGAGCCCATTCAGAATATTTCGGGAAGGCCCTTTTTCGCCTGTCCCACCAGGGGATTATGAGTGTCGGGCTCAGGCCAGCAAATTCCGCCTTTACAACCCTCCACTTATCTGGTAATATAGAAATTGTCAATTAATTAACCACTTAACGAAGTCTGTAATATACATTCCAAACGGTTTGGTTTAATGGATCTTGATTGTAACGGGTTGCGGCATTGTGGATTAAACCCAACTTTAAGGGTAAGAATCGAGTTGGTTTTCCCAAAATGCATTTGACCTGAGCCACAATTGTTAGACCTGTGCATGAAGCCATTTGAAGAGATAGAGATTTACAAAATGTTGCTCTGTTCTCAATATTACACTGCTCTCGTGCTCCCCTCTGCGCTCCACCTATCCATCCTATTGGATCTGACTGGCCTTAACAGAGAATCTACTCCGCGGACAAACTCTATCTGTCTCAAAAGATCATCTTCTTTGCCTAACAGGGGATTTGCCCCCCATTTTAAGACCCAGGTAGATCCCTAACAGAAGACCCGTCATATAGATTTTGCGTTTGGCTCAGACACCTACATCCCGCCCCTTCAGGAGTAGGCCTGTTCCTGGACCTGGCAGTCATGGCAATCGGAAATCAGGAGGAGAGGTACTCGAAAATGACGCCAAGAAAAGAGTTCGATTTTTTTGATAAGCCGAAAAACATCAGAAGACTTTGGTTTATGCTTTATGCGGTGTGTGGATTAACTCTCATACCAGACCTGTTCACAACCAAACATGCCTGCTTCGGAATAGATTCCTTCTTCGGATTCTATGCATTACTCGGTTTTGTTTCTTGTGTGGCCCTAATACTGTTCTCAAAACTTGTAGGGCTCATTTTAAAGGTAAAGGAAGATTACTATGACAGGTAGCTTCCCTCCCTATCTTATTCTGATATTGGGGGCACTGCTGGTCCCTTTTCTAAAGGGCAAGACAAGGAACTGCTACACCATTCTCCTTCCGGTTGCCGCTTTCTGCCTGATATGGCAACTGGATTCGGGCGTCTCATGGCACCTTCATTTCTTTGACCATGAACTCACCCTTCTGCGGGTGGATAAGCTAAGCAAGGTATTCGGCTATATATTTACCCTGAACGCATTTGCCGCCTTTGTGTACGCCTTTTATCTTAAAGATAGTTCCCAGCATATTGCCGCCCTCATCTATATCGGCAGTTCCCTTGGGGTTGTTTTTGCGGGAGATCTCATCTCTTTATACCTGTTCTGGGAAGTGATGGCGGTTGCCTCCACTTTTCTCATATTGGCTCGTAGAACTAAAAAGGCTATTGATGCAGGCGTGCGTTACATCCTGGTCCATATAGCAGGAGGCCTCTGTCTTCTCGCAGGGATCTTTGTCTATATATCTCAGACCGGTTCCATTGAATTCAGTGCCATGGGCAATCCGGACTGGGGCAGTTACCTCATTCTTATAGGTTTTCTGGTTAATGCGGCAGCGCCCCCTTTGTCGGCCTGGCTTCCCGACGCATATCCGGAAGCTACTGTAACAGGTGGGGTAATTCTGAGCGCCTACACCACAAAAACAGCTGTTTATACGCTGGTGCGGGGATTCCCGGGATGGGAGATCCTGATCTGGGTGGGCTGCATAATGACCATCTACGGTATCATCTATGCCCTTCTCGAAAATGATATGCGAAGGATACTTGCGTACAGTATCATCAATCAGGTGGGGTTCATGATTACCGGTGTCGGAATCGGGACAATGATGTCGCTAAACGGCACCGTAGCCCATGCCTTCTGCCACATCATTTACAAGGCCCTGCTATGGATGTCGGCAGGTTCGGTGCTGTACATGACAGGGAAGAGCAAGTGTACAGATCTCGGCGGACTTTACAAGACCATGCCCTGGACCCTGATATTTGGCGCTGTAGGGGCACTCTCCATATCCGCCTTCCCTGCTACCAGCGGGTTCACAAGCAAATCTCTCATCATAGATGGAGCAATTCATGCCCATCTCATTTGGGTCTGGCTTGTCCTGGAAATAGCTTCGGCAGGTGTATTCCTCCATGCAGGGATAAAATTCCCCTACTTTGTCTTTTTCGCTAAAGATAAGGGCCTGAGGCCTGGCGAAAGCAACATGTCAATGCTCCTTGCCATGGGGTTCATGTCATTTCTCTGCATCTTCTTAGGGGTTTATCCCCAGATCCTCTATGCACTCCTACCTTACCAAGTACATTACCAGTCCTATACCTTCAATCACGTGGTAGCCCAGTTGCAGCTCCTCATGTTTTCTGCCCTGGTCTTTTTCCTGTTCCTCCCGCTTCTCAGGCGGACAGAAACAATCTCAATAGATACGGACTGGTTCTACCGCAAGGGCTTGAAATTCTGTATGGTTGTCATAATCCGACTCTCCACCTGGACCGCAAGCAAATGCGAGAGGATCTTTGTTCATATCATCCCCGAAACATTGAGCCGCTTTGCCCAAAAACCGCTGACTGCGGTCGCCATCTCATACATGAAAGCGATAGGAAAGGACCGGTCTGTTATCGACGAGTTCAGAGAGTACAGAGGACCAGAAACTGCCAGCTTCGGCCCGATGGGGTTCCCCGTATTCATAAGCCTCATGTTTCTGTTTTGGCTCTTTGTCTTTTTTGCGTTTTGGGATTGAATCCCGCTTTCAGTCCCGCTCTTAGCGGAAAACCTTTGAATGCTTCCGACTCTAGGAGGCTGTCCGAGAATGAGAGATTTTTTCCCAAGGTCAAGGAAGGCGAAGATTTTAACCGCAGGAATACATTGAAGTATTTGGAGGATTAAAATCTAAGCCTGACGCCGAGATTGGGGAAAATAGCCATTCTCGGATAGCCTCCCAGGAGGGCATCTAAATGAAGAAGGTAATTATCGTGGTTGATGATGAAAACGAGGTAAGGGAATATGTATCCGCCGCGCTGGAAGAGAGTGGTTACCTCCCCATAGGAGCAAATAATGGCAGGGAAGCCATGGATATGATCACACAAAACAGACCTGATCTGGTTATCTTGGATGTATTGATGCCCAAACAAAGCGGAATCAAGATGTATCGTGAACTGAAGTCGTCTGAATCCTATAAAGATATCCCCGTAATCATTTATTCCGGAATAGCGAAGAGAACGTTCCTTCGCACCCAGAGCGGCAGAACAGATTTTGATGGTCAAATTGTGCCCGAGCCTGAGGCGTATATTGAGAAACCAGCCAAACCTCAATATCTGGCAAAGGTTGTAACAGAAATTCTGGACGGTTCCTTAGCGATTTAAGCGGCATCATGGAGATACGAAAACTACTATATGTATCCAGCTCTGGCGAACCGGATCTCGCTCATATCAAAAGCCTGATGACTCTTCGTCAAATAGGGCTTGAGGAGATCCTGGTTCTCCACCCCAATAAAGTGGAGGGTTGGGAAACAATTGGGTCCGATTACGGGATAAGGTCAGAAGAGTTGATATATGAAAAACCGGCCCTGCCTAAAATATTAGATGTGGTCCATCAGAAAAAGGCTTCCCTTGTTGCAGTGAGCCAAAAGGGGAAAGCAAAAATGCTCTTCAACGGTCGTCTCACAAAAAATTTGCTCAAAAAGTCACCCGTACCTGTCATTGTATTCAGTAAGACCGGGCAGAGCCCTGGCCGAGACCATGACCTCTTGTTTCATCATGTCATATTTGCCACTGACTGGTCGCGTGCCTCAAGGGTGGCGTTGGAACACTTTCTCCCAAATTTCAAAGGGATAATAGGAATGTTGGAGATAGTCAACGTCATAAATATGAGGCTGGCTGTCAGAGATATTCGAAACTTAAGAAGAAAGCTTGAAGGGACCAGGAAGGTATTCCTCGACATGGGGATAGATGCCGAGTCTCACATTTACGCAGGTAAGCCGCCTGAAGAGATAATCTTAGCAGCCAAAGACTATAATGCCACTTCTATAGTCATGGGAACCTCCTACAAACCTTTTATAAGATCGATTTTTTCAAAGAGCTGCGCATGCATGGTGGCAAGAGAGGCGGAGGTGCCTGCGCTAATTATACCCATTTCCGTTGAACATTGACGATTGACGCTTCGCTCCGACAATCTTCAATATTCAATCCCAAAGGGGGGCCTGAATGGAAGTTACCTTATTGATAGAGGCAACAGAGAGCGCATTCAAGATCCTGGAAGATGCGAGGAACCATGCTGCGGGCATAATGGATACAACCATAGAGTTAATGGCCGATGAGAACCGTTTCATAAAGGAGAAGAGGTGCAGAGCCATTTTTACCGGAGCCCAGAGAAGAAAAACCCGGTTTCAAAATTTCGTCGGTACAGCCATCATCCTTTTCATTTTCTGGGCACTCCTTTCGGGCCATTTTGACCTCTTTCACCTCTCTATTGGCGCGGTGTGCTCCCTGACAGTTGCCTACCTCTTCCATGACCTCCTGTTCGTAAATGTACGGGTCGGCAATATACATACGATGGCATGGAGATTCCTCAAGTATATCCCCTGGCTGTTGGGCCAGATTCTAATTGCCAATATGCACGTGGCTGCCCTCGTCCTTCGCCCCAAAATGCCGATTAATCCCCGTATTATGAGGTTCAAGACAAAATTGGAGACCGATATTTCAAAAGTTACCTTTGCCAATTCCATTACCTTGACCCCCGGTACAATTACCATAGATATCAGGGACGGTGAGTTTTATGTGCATGCCTTGAGTCAAATGGTTGCAGACGATCTTTATGGCGGGGAAATGGAAGACAGAGTGGCTCACATATTCATGGAGGGAGATCACTTATATGTTCAGGATGTCTTAGATGCAGCGCGAATATATGAAACACTCGGTGTATAGAAATTCCCAAATTCCAATCCATCCGGCAAGGCGGTGAATCCATGATCAGAGAGAGCGATGATGTCATTGTCAAAACAGTAGCCAGGCTGCTAATGCCTTTTATCACGATATATGCACTGTATGTGGTCATGCATGGTCATTACAGTCCTGGGGGGGGCTTTCAAGGGGGAGTAATCTTGGCGGCCGGTTTTATTCTGTTGGTGGTCACCCAGGGCATTGCGCCCATAAGGAAACGAATGTCGGAAAAGATAGCGGTCATTATCAGCAGCATCGGGTTATCGATCTATGCGGGGATTGGCGCCCTTTGCCTGATATTGGGGGGGGGGTATCTTGACTACGGCATCCTCAGCAGGATCCTATCAGTTGATCGGGCAGAGGCCAGATCACTTGGGATCTTAGGGGTTGAAATCGGGGTGGCATTAGGGGTGATGGCTGTTATGTGCACCATCTTTTTCGCCATTTTCACTCTGGATGAAAAGAATGATAGGAGAAACGAATGAATACCTTCTTCCTGGTTATCGGTATTGGCATGTGTCTTCTGGTCCTTTTCTGTCTCTTCAGGGTGACATACGGTCCCACTATCCTTAACAGGGCCGTGGGTATATCCGCCGTGGGGACCAAGACCCTTATCATCCTTCTAATTATAGGCGTTATTCACCACAGGGTGGAGATGTTTGTAGATATCAGCATGGTCTACGCCCTGCTGAACTTTATCGGGTGCCTTGTATTGGCCAAATATCTTGAGAGGACAGGTGAAGTATAATGCTCATAAGGGAGATAATTGCCGGGCTTTTTATGTCAGCGGGTTTCTTTTTCTTCTTAACGGCCACCTTGGGCCTGCTGCGCCTGCCCGATTTCTACTCCAGAATGCACGCCACTGGAAAGGGGGATACCCTGGCAGTCCTTTTCTCTCTGATCGGTCTTGCGGTATATGAAGGTTTCTCCATAACGAGTGTCAAGATAGTTCTTATCGCAGTGTTCATGTTTCTTGCCCAACCCACGGCGACCCATGCCATCTCGAGGGCGGCATTCCGGTGCAATGTTAAACCTTTTACTAACGTGGAAGGAACAAATAAATGATCCCGACATTCGATTTTGTGCTGATTCTTTTTGTCTTCATATGCGCCATTGCATCTATCACAATCAGAGATCTATTGAGTGCGGTTATTGTTCTTGGCGCCTACAGTTTCTTCATGTGCCTCCTCTGGGCAGAGATGCTTGCGGTTGATGTGGCCTTCACGGAAGCCTCCGTAAGCGCAGGCATTGGGACAGTGCTGTTCATCGGGGCGGTTGACAAGACAAGAAGGAGTTCAAAGGATTGAAAATATTGAGTCTGATCTCAACGGTGATTGTAGGAGCGCTGCTTATTTACGGGACAATGGACATGCCCGGATGGGGGGACCCTAACTCTCCAGCCAGCACACACGTGTCTCCATACTATCTTCGCAACAGTCTAAAAGATACAGCCACGCCCAATGTGGTTACATCGATACTTGCCGACTACAGGGGTTACGACACCTTAGGTGAAACCACAGTGATTTTTACTGCCGGTATGGCATGTATACTGCTGTTGAGAAAAAGACGGAAAAAATAGGGAGAGGGGTATGTTCGAGTTTTTACTCCGGCACTATAATTACTGGATGTTTATCGGCCTTATGATGATAGGTTTCTATGCCATGATGGCCAAAAAAAACCTGATAAAGAAGATCATAGGCATGAACATCTTCCAGTCAGCCATCATACTCTTTTTTATCTCTACATCTGTAAAAGGCGGAGGAGTAAGCGTTCCGATACTGCAATATGCACATAAAGGGGCTAAGGCCGGCATTGTCGATGTCATGCAATACGCAAATCCTCTGCCACACGTGCTCATGCTCACCGCAATTGTGGTGATGGTGGCCACTTTAGGGGTTGCCCTGGCAGTGGCCATAATGATTTACCGTCGATATGACACCCTTGAAGAGGACGAAATTCGCCTAAGGAGGAAAAGAGGGAGTTGAGATGTCAGTCGAAACACCCATCCTGATTATTGTCATTCCCTTGATATCTGCAGTCCTCACTCCACTTATGGGACTATGGAAAAAAGTCCTTTCATATATCTGTGCAATTACTGCACTGTCTCTGTGCACCCTTGCATCTGTGAATACGCTTTATAGGGTGTTAACAGACGGGAGCATTCATTACCGCTTAGGAAGCTGGCCCCCACCTTTCGGGATAGAATTGGTAGTTGACCACCTGAACGGCATGATGCTGGTCATCGTATCTGTGATCAGCCTGTCAGTGGCAGTCTATTCATACCGGAGTATCGAGCAGGAACTGCCCGGCAAGGCAGTATATTTCTACACGCTATACCTCCTTCAGGTGACCGGTTTCTTAGGTATCCTGATAACCGGTGATCTCTTCAATCTTTACGTGTTCTTAGAGATTGCCTCCCTTGCGGGATATGCCCTTATCGCCGTTGGAGAAGATGGCGCACCAGTGGCCTGCTTCAGGTATATCGTAATGGGTACGATCGGGGCCTGTTTCTATCTCTTGGGTGTGGGGTACATCTATATCTCCACCGGTTCCCTCAACATGGCCGATGTTCACCTGTTGATTCAGAAGCTTTACGACACCAAGGTCATCGCCACGGCCATTGCCTTCATCCTCACGGGATTAGCAGTCAAGATGGCCCTTTTCCCTCTCCACGTCTGGTTACCCGATGCTTACACCAAGGCCCCTTCCGCCACCAGCGCCCTCATTGCTCCGCTCATGACCAAGGTATCGATCTATGTGATGATCCGGATTCTTTTCAGTGTATTCGAGATATCTCTGTTCGTAGAGGTATTTCCGCTGACCAAAATAATGGTCTGGGCAGGGATTGCGGCCATATGCGGGGGCGCAGTAATGGCCTTGGCCCAGACAGATTTTAAAAGGATGCTTTGTTACATACTGGTTGCAGAGGTAGGGTATATGGTAGGCGGCTTAGGGCTGGCCAATGCGGTTGCCATCCGGGGTGCCATACTCCATATACTCAATGATGCGGTAATGACGGCAGGGCTCTTTACCGTGGCAGGCATCATCATGCACAAGATAAAAAGCCGCAGATTGGCAGATTTTGAGGGGCTCTTTAAAAGAATGCCATTCACTATGTCTGCCTTTGTTGTATGCGCGCTCTCCATGATCGGAGTGCCCCCCACATGCGGGTTTTTCAGCAAGTGGTACCTTATCCAGGGGGCAATATTGGCAGGAGAATGGCCCTTTGTTGCAGCCCTGCTTGGATCAAGTCTGATCAATGTGATCCTCTTCTTTCGTATCATAGAGATAGGGTTCGTATTTAAGTCTTCCATGCAGGGACATCCTCATGACAAAGAAAGGATGGACAAAATAGACGAGGCACCTCTCAGCATGTTGATCCCTACGGTTGGGATAGCCACAGCTATAATTCTGATCGGTTTTTACAACCAGGCAATTGTGAAACACATCATCGATTTTGCTTTGCCTAAGTTTTAGCCCACTTAAATTAAAGGATCAAGCTGATGAAAAGTAGAAAGGACATTCTCTTTTTTGTATTGTTTCTCCTCTTTTCTGCACTCTCATGCAAAGAAAATAATAACGCGGCTACATTGGCCGTAAAGGTGCCAGGGGTTACAGAGAGTGAGATCTTGATAGGCACTTCCCTGGCCTTGGGAGGTCATGCCGGGTACCTTGGCACACAGACCCTTAGAGGAGCCATGTCCTATCTCAATCGCATAAACGAGCAGGGCGGGGTGCACGGAAGAAAGATAAGGGTCATCGATTATGATGACGGATATGACCCACCCAGGTGTGTAGCCAATACCCAGAAACTCATTATTCAAGACAAGGTTTTCGCTCTTTTTTGTTACGTAGGAACTCCTACCACTGTCAAGATCATCCCCCTGGTGGAGGAAGCCAAGATCCCTCTCGTTGGAATGTTTACCGGTGCCAATGCCTTGAGAGCGCCTTTTCATCGCTATCTCATCAATGTAAGGGCCTCCTACTATCAGGAGACCGGTGCCGCTGTTAAACACCTGATCGAGGACTTGGGAATAAAGAGGGTGGCGGTATTTTATCAGTACGATGCTTACGGCTTTGATGGACTAAAAGGAACTGAACTGGCCCTTAAAGAATACGGTCTGGCGCCCGTGGGTACAGGGTCCTATGTGAGAGGAACTTCAGACGTTGAGGAAGGTCTTCAAAAAATTATGGCCTCCAATGCCGAGGCGGTGGTCATGATAGGGACATATGATTCCTGCGCAAAATTCATCAAGCTGGCAAAAGGAAGAGGCTTCGACCCCCTTTTTTACAATGTTTCGTTTGTTGGAGGTGATGAACTGGCGAGGAGGCTTGGCAGACAAAGTGAAGGTATCCTGGTCAGCCAGGTGGTTCCTTCTCCCGAGGCCCCTGAGTCTCAAAATCTCTTGTTGGGAGCAAGGGAATACTGCAATCTCCTCAAACGCTATTACCCTGAAGACAAGCCAAATTTTGTGGGCTTGGAGGGGTACATAAACGCAAAGGTCCTTGTAGAAGGGTTGAGGCGTGCGGGAAGGGATTTGAACCGGGAGGGGTTTATCAAGGCATTGGAATCGATCCATAACTACTCCATCGGTATTGCCAATCCTTTAAGCTTCAGTTCCAATGACCATCAGGGATTGGAAAGGGTATATTTTACCCGCATCCAAGACGGGGAATTAGCGCTGGTTACCGACTGGGAGAAGATTCGAAAAAAGCGCTCAGTCCCTGGTGTCACAAATAATGAAATCGTATTCGGTTCATCTCTGGCCTTAGGGGGGCATGCCAGTTATCTGGGGACAGAGACATTGCATGGCGCCCTGTCATATATTAATCACGTTAACGAACATGGAGGCATCCATGGGAGGAAGATCAAGGTCATTTCCTATGACGATAGTTACGATCCCGCAAGGTGTTTAAAAAACACATTAAGGCTTATCCATGATGATAAGGTCTTCGGTCTTTTCAGTTACGTGGGGACACCAACCTCGCTTGGAATAATAGATGTCGTGGAGAGAGAGAAGATTCCGCTCCTCGGTCTGTTTACGGGCGCCCACCTGCTCAGAGAACCGACGAAGCACTATATATTAAATGTCCGGGCCTCATACTATGAAGAGACTGCTGCTGCTGTAAAATATTTCGTGAAAAACCTTCATATGAAAAGGATAGCAGTATTCTACCAGAGGGATACTTACGGATTTGATGGGCTAAAGGGGACCGAGATAGCCCTCAAAAAGTATGGATTGGCCCCCGTGGGTACGGGGTCTTACCTGCGTGGCACTCTCGATGTTGAAAAAGCCCTCGAAACCATTATTGAATCCAATGCACAGGCAGTGGTGATGATAGGGACCTATGGTCCCTGCGCCAAATTCATTAAACTGACAAAAAGGAGGGGTTTTAATCCCATCTTTCACAACGTGTCGTTTGTGGGCGCCAACGAACTTGCAAAAAAACTGGGGAAAGATGGGGAAGGTGTTATCATCACACAGGTGGTCCCCCCCCCGCAAGAACAGGTTTTACTCCCTGCGGCCAAGGATTATGCCCGATTTCTTGCCAAATACTATCCTGACGATGTGCCCAATTTTGTGGGATTTGAGGGTTATATCAACGCGTTAATCCTTATTGAGGGGCTGAGACGTGCCGGAAGAGAAATTACGAGGGAGAAATTCGTTGAAGCTATAGAAGGGTTAGAGAGATATTTTGTCGGGATCGGGGCAGGTGTGAGTTTTGGCCCTAATGATCACCAGGGTCTGGACCAGGTATATTTTACCGAGATAAGGGGCGGGGAGCCCATACTCATGGCAACCCAGTGTCCATAATCAGTCGTATTGACTCATGCAAAGATTCAGAAAAATAAGCTTTAAGAACAAGATACTCCTTTCCACCTTATTAGTCATATTGCTTCTGGGGATTGGGGTGTTCCTTGCGATACGCTGGATGCTGTTACCCAACCTGATATCCCAGCTCAAGCTAAGAGGTTTGGGTATAGCACAGAGTATTGCAGACAGCAGCAAGGCCTACATACTAACAGAAAATACCCCGGAGCTGACCAGTCTGTTGTTTGACACCGCACAACTGCAAGAACGAAAACCACTCATCGCTTACATATTTATCCTTGATATGGATGACAACGTTTTGTCTCACAATTTTACATATCCCTTTCCCCAAGGACTTGCCAAGGCCAACGTGATTTCACCCCAGCAATCGTACAAGATAAAGAGGGTCCCCTTATACGACCGGTTTGCCTATGATATTGCCGTTCCGGTCCTGGAAGGGATCTATCAGGTGGGAACCGTCCATGTGGGGTTAAGCAAGGAACATATCGATAATCTGATAAACAGGCTACTCATCACACTGCTGAGCATTATTTCAGCCATTATTGTCGTGGTTTTTATCATTAGCCATTTTCTTTCAAAGTATATAACCAGACCCGTTTTACACTTGGCCGAGGTGGCTGATGAGATAGGGAGCGGAAACCTGGATATCAGGGCCAATCTTTCCAGTGAGATGAGATGCTGGGAGATAAGGGAGTGTGGACAACAGAAGTGCCCTGCCCACGAGAATACAGATGTCCAGTGTTGGTATATAGACGGCACATTATGTATAAGGGAATGTATGGCCGCGCAGCTTTCCGATTTTTCTAAGCGGCCCGCTCGCCACCGGAATGATGCCTCAATGGCCATAGAAAAGAGCGAGGCAAAAGCCGGGCAATTGGACCAATCGGCCAAGTCATATGGCGAGCAAATACCGTCTCATATAGATCCTGCTAACAGGTTCCCGGAAAAACTGAAGATCTGCAGGCGCTGTCCTGTTTATACAAAACGCATTGGAGATGAGATAGCCCAATTGGCCGACTCCTTCAATAACATGACATTTCGTCTGAAGACGTCCAAGGAGGAGCTGAAAGAATCAGAAGAAAAATATAGATTTCTCTTCGACTACGACCCGAATTCCATTTTTGTCCTTGCACCTGAGTCGTTAGAGATCTTAGACGTAAATGCCCGTGCCCTGGAGGTATACGGGTACAAGAAAGAAGACCTGATTGGGATCTCTTTCCTGGAGTTGGGCACTGGTGAATACGGTAATGGGATATTGTCCCGTCATGGAGAGGACGACGGGACACAACTAAGCATATATACCAAGATGCAGCATTGGAGGAAAGGGATGAGACCCTTCCATGTGAACATATATGCTTGCAGAACGGGTCACAGCGCTAAGCACGGTATCATCGCGACCACCATCGATATAACCGAAAGCCTGGCAAAAGAGGCCCAGCTTATTCAAGCCAGCAAGATGTCCACCCTCGGGGAGATGGCATCAGGTGTAGCCCATGAGATTAACCAACCTCTCAGCGCAATACAAATTGGCGCTGATTTCATTGAGAACGTGGCCACCAGTAATGATGAAGTTCCTCGGGCCGAACTCGAACAGGTGTCCCGGCATATGATTGAACAGGTGGACAGGGCCGTGCGTATCATAAAACATTTGCGGGCGTTTGGTCGCAAAACAGAGATCAAGAAGGAGAAAGTCAACATAAACATACCGATTCAGGGGATATTTACCCTGTTAGGTCAGCAGTTAAAATTGCGCGGCATTGAGGTTGTACTCGATCTTGCCAAAAATTTAGCCCCCATCAAGGGTGACGCCAACAGGCTCGAACAGGTTTTTATGGATCTGGTAATCAATGCGAGGGATTCCCTGGAAGAAAAAATGAGGGATTTTGCCACTGGAAAAGTAGTGACCCGGTTAGGGATCAGGAGCTTCCAGGAAAATGGAAATGTGGTGATAACCGTATGGGACACGGGGACCGGGATTCCAAATGAAATAAGAGACAAGATTTTCGAGCCATTTTTTACAACCAAGGAGGTGGGTAGGGGGACCGGTCTTGGACTCTCCATAAGTTACGGTATTATAAAAGATTATGGGGGCACAATCGAGGTAGAGAGTGAGGAAGGGAAAGGCTCCACCTTTAAGATAACCTTTCCGGGCTGGCGTGAGGTAAAAAATGGAGTCTAAAAAGACAAAGATATTGGTTGTTGACGATGAGGAGAGCCTCAGGACCCTTCTGAGCATCTCTCTTTCCCACAAGGGTTTTGAGGTTTTTACTGCTGAAGATGGGAAAAAAGGGATTGAGATCTTCAGGCAGGAAAGCCCCTCTATTGTAATAACTGACATCAAGATGCCAGGCATTGATGGACTGGAGCTCTTGAGACAAATAAGACGTCTTGATCCCGATACCCGTGTCATCGTCATTACCGGGCACGGTGACATGGAATCTGCCATTGAATCCCTCAAATTAGAGGCCTCTGACTTCATAAGCAAGCCCGTCAAAGAGGCCGCCCTCATGGTGGCAATAAAACGTGCCCAAGAGGTGTTGTGGATGAAGGGCAAGCTTAGGGAATACACCAATAAGCTGGAGCTGATGGTAAAAGAAAACATCGAAGAATTAGAGAAAACCTACGACTTTCAAAAAAATCTTATCGAGAGTTCTATTGATGGAATCATCGGTATAGATCGAACGGGCACCATCCTTATCTTTAACCGGGCGGCAGAAGGGCTCACGGGTCACAGGAGTGAGGATGTGATAGGGCATAAAAAGATCACAGAAATATATCATCCTCCTGAATTAGCAAGGGAGATAAAGAAAAAGATCTACAGTCACACATACGGGGGGCCGGGTAGACTTAGGGATCTGGAAGTAGCGGTGGCAAGCAGAGAGGGAGATACGGTCCCGATCCGTCTGTCAGCCACGCTCCTGTACAAAGATGGCCAAGAGATCGGAAGCGTGGGCTTTTTTCAAGACTTGCGGGAAATAAGGCGCCTCCAAAAGGCACTGTTGGAGAACGAGCGACTTTCAGCTATCGGGCAAACGATGGCCGGCATGGGTCACTACATAAAGAACATACTGAACGGGCTTGAGGGCGGTGCCTACATGGTTAATACAGGCTTAAAGAGGAATAAGGAGCAACTCCTGAATAAGGGCTGGGTAATAGTTCAGAACAACGTGGCAAAGATATCTAACCTGGTCATGAACATGCTCAGTTATTCAAGAGAGCATGAACCTGAGCTTGAAGAATGTTCGCTGAACTATATTGCCACAGAAGTCTATGATCTCATGGAAGAGAAGGCCAAAGAATGCAGTATAGATCTAACTCACGATTTTGATCCGTCTCTACCCGAGTGCCATCTCGATTCTGAGGGGCTCCATCGATCCCTACTCAACCTCGTAACTAATGCCATCGACGCATGCGCCTATGACAACGCTAAAAATAAGGACTTATCTGTAATAATAAAAACCTTCAAAGAAAAGGACGGCATCAGGATAGATATCGTGGACAACGGAGTAGGGATGACAAAAGAGGTTCAGGAGAGGCTGTTCAAGAGGTTTTTTAGCACCAAGGGTTCCAAGGGAAGCGGTTTTGGGCTCCTTGTTACCAGGAAGATAATTGAGGAACAGGGAGGAAGCATCGGTTTCAGATCTGAACCTGGAAAGGGGAGCACATTTACCATACATCTTCCCTTCAAGCAATGAGACCTTTGAAAAATGGTAGCAGTTCACGGGTTTAAAGGTGTTGCAACAACCCGAGGCCTTCGTATAGTCTTCACTCCTTCACGATCTCCTTGATCTTCGCTACCAGTTCATCAGGTTTGATCGGTTTCTCCATAAAAACGTCCGGCTTCGTGTACCTGCTATCGCCGGTCGTCCCAACATATTCTGATTCATCTTTATCCGCCTGCTTTATCACAAAATCCCGAAAATCGACTCCGGTGACCTTAGAGATACCTGATACGACTATGACAGGGATCTTTCTCATTTCAGGGTCTGATTTCAACTCCTGAAACATCATGATGCCGCTCTTCTCCGGCATGATAAGATCGAGAAGGATTAAAACCGGTTTCTCCTTCCGTGCAAGTTTAAGCCCTTCAACCCCGTCACCGGCACTCACATAATCATACCCGTTTTCTTCAAGCACTGATTCAAGAAAACTTACACTGTCAGGCTCGTCGTCAACGACCAATATTTTTTTAGGCATATTTTCACCTCCCTTCCCTTACGATAATCCCATTAATTTCTGGAGATCAGGGTGTTTTGACATAACTTTCAAAAACTGTCCGGTTCGCCGTTCTACCCGACGTTCGAGAATACTTGCGACCCTTTTCATGAATTTGTAGCCTATCGTATGGTCCCTATCAAGGAGATCCAAAAACTTTTCTCCAGGGACTGCAATCATTTCGCACGGTTCAACGCATATGGCATAGGCGTTGTATTTTAATCCGGGAATAAGGGCAGGCCAGCCAAAGGAATAGCCTGGTTTGACGGCCTCAAGAGAAATCATGATTACTTCCGAGGCCTCTACCTCTAAAATTACCTTTCCCTTTAGCAGCATATAAAAGTAATCCGCCTCCTGCCCTGCCTCAAAAATAACGTGCCGTTCTCCGAAAAGGTTCAACCGCGTCAATGGTCGCATACTTTCAAGCATCAACTGTGTCAGGTTGTCAAGCACGCTGATTTTCTTCAGATCTTCAATAGAAACCATAAAACCTCCCCCCTCACAAAGTTGGGATCTCTCCTCCCCTTCATATCTAACTCCGGTATTGAATCGGCAAAATACGAAGGGCCTTGAGCCCTCAGCTCAAAACAAAAAGCAAAATGATGAAAAGACCTGCCACTCCCGCTCCAATCCCCACCGGAAGTGTTCCTTTCAAAAAGTCATTATACACATTCCTCTTTTTCATCTGCAGCACTTCTCCCCTCGACCCTGTCAAAACCCAGAAGCTCACCATGCCGAGAAGGATGAACCTCGGGACAACATCCCTGGAAATCCGTGCCAAAGAGCCTGTAATGCCACCAACGAAAACACGTTCACAAACCCTGTTTATCTTGTTAAAGGTCCTGTCCATCACGTGGAAAAAGAGTCGGCCACCCTTGCGGTAAAACCAGTCCGCATCCAGATTGACACACCTCATCTCGGCCGGATAGATGCCGGACAGCAGGAGAAGGGTAAAGGCCAGGGCAGAAAAGAAAAGAAGCTGGGTCTGACCTACCACGTGGGGTGCAGTGTAAGGCACATACTCCACGGGATAAGGGAGCAGGCTATAGACGGTCTCTGGGAAAACACCAATGAAAACAGATAGAAAGGCCGCAATCCCCATGGCGAATAGCATATGGATCGGGGCCTCTTTGGGTCTCATGCCCGAATCGTGGGAGAAAAATGCAAAATAGGGGATCTTGATCCCTGCGTGGTGGAATACACCGGCCGAGGCAAAGAGGAGGATAAACCAGATGATCCTCATGTGCCCGCCAGCCGCCGCATCCATCACCATGGACTTACTGACAAAACCGCTAAAGAGCGGGAACGCGGATATGGATGCGGCCCCCACCATGCAAAACACGCATGTAAGGGGCATGGTCCTGTACAGCCCCCCTAAATCTGTGCCGTTGATTTTTCCTGTACGATACATGATAGCGCCCATGGACATGAAGAGTAGGGCCTTGAATAATATGTCATTAAAGGCGTGACAGACAGCCCCGTTGATTGCCAGAGCGGTCCCGATCCCGATTCCACACACCATGAATCCCACCTGGTTGATGAGGCTGTAGGCAAGGACTCTTCTCAGGTCGTTCTCAATAACCGCGTAAAAGATGGGGAACCCTGTCATGATGGCCCCGATCCATATGAGAGCCTCTGTGCCTGGAAAGGCCCTTGCCAATGCATAGACAGCGACCTTTGTGGTAAAAGCGCTCAGGAAAATGGTTCCGGTAATGGTTGCCTCAGGATAGGCATCGGTGAGCCACGTATGGAGGAGCGGCCACGCGCAATTGAGACCGAAGCCGAAGAATATCAGGTACGTTCCCAGACCGTTCAGACCTAAATATCCGAATTCAATGGATCCGGTTTGATTCACATGGAGCACAATACCTGCCAAGAGGCAGAGGCCCCCGGCCGCATGTACTAACATATACCTGAACCCCGCACCGAGGGCCGCATTTGTTCGCCGGGTCCAGATAAGAAAAATAGAGGATACGGTCAGCATCTCCCAGAAGACGAAAAACGAAAGAAGATCTCCAGCAAAGATCGCCCCTAAGGCGCTGCCGGCGTACACCAGGCCCGCCATGTGCTGGAGATTATCCTTTACATGGAGGGAATACAGAATAGCGATAAAAGCGATGATGTGAAAGATATACCCGAAGAGCAGGCTGAGCTTGTCCACCCTGCCGAAAACGAGACGGTAATCAAGGAACCCGACAACCCAGTGCGTTCCCTCGCCTATGCTGATCAGGTTTATGAGGCCGACCACAGGGATAGCCAGGAGAAAGGCGCTCTTCCATCTCCCTTTGATAAAGGGCACCAGTAATGCCCCCACCACAAATATGATCACTGGGGGGACTGGATCAGTCATAGTAATCCTCTTCCCTTTTTACGAGGGGCCGCAGGATGTACTTTGCCACAACAACGAGGACCACACAGGCCACAAAACCGTATACTGCATAGAATTCAGGCCATCCCTCCCAGGCAAAGTGAGGATGTTTGTGCAAAAAGAACTCGATGATAAGCAAAACCAAAAGGGCACCATAAAAACAGCGGAGAAGAATCTTCACGTTTTTGGGTTTGTCAAAAAGATAGGGCTTGGATTGTTGATTGTTGATTGTTGATTGTTGATTTGGACTTTCAGGATTTTCGATATGATCTGCCATGATTATGTCCTTTTCTTGTTTGAATGATCTATTTCCAAACTCAGAGTTCAAGCAAGGGTTTGGTAAAGAATGACCCCAAGGTAGAGCGCACCGATGGTAATTGCGATGAAAAAGGCTGCCCTGTACCCTGGGACAGGCTCATGGGAAAGCTCCATTTTTTCTTCCCTTTCTTCACTCATGCTTAGCTCCTTTCTCTCTTTCGACTTCCCCATTTTTGCTTTCCCCTTTCCTAAGCCGAACAAGCCGATCAAAGTGCAACGGAGATCCCGTCTTCAATGAAACTGATGCGGGGAACCAAACAAAGGTTTTACCACGAAGCACACGAAGGGCATGAAAAGGGCGTTTCTAATACCTTTATGATCTCTTCGTTTTCTTCGTGATCTTCGTGGTGAACAAATTACTCTCCGTTTTAAACACAGATTTATTCATAAGGTACTAATTCCCCGTGATGCCCCTGACCACCATCGTTGCCAACCTGAAAAAAGGTTGGGGATAAAAGAAGAACATCACGGAAATGGCTGCGGTGATCATTAGCGGCACTAAGCAAAAAAGAGGGGCCTCCTGGACCTTATCTTCAAACATAGACTCCTGTGGTGTACAGAAAAACGCTTTATAGACCACAGGCATAAAATACGCGGCATTGAGCAAAGAGCTTGTAAGAAGCACAATTAGGAAAGCTATTTGGTGGGCCTCCAGCGATCCTAACACAAGGTACCATTTGCTCAAGAACCCACCAGTGGGAGGGAGACCGATGATACTCAAGGAGGCAATGAAAAATGCCGCCATGGTCAAGGGCATCCTTTTCCCGATTCCAACCATCTCGCTGATGTTCCTCTTGCCCGTGGCTACAAAAATAGCCCCTGCGCAGAAAAACAGGGTGATTTTCCCAAAGGCATGCATGGCAATATGAAGGATTCCGCCAGTCATCCCTTTGGGGGAGAGCAGCCCCACACCAAGGACAATATAGGACAGTTGCGCAATGGTGGAAAATGCTAAAAGGCGTTTGAGGTTGTCCTGGGAAAGGGCAATAAGCGAGCCGACAATAATCGTAAAGGATGCAACGATGCAGATGACAAGGCCAAGGTCTAATGTAGACAGGAGTTCCGTACCAAATACCCCGGTCAGCACGCGAACAATACTGAAAACCCCCACCTTGACCACGGCAACGGCGTGCAGCAGGGCACTGACAGGTGTGGGAGCCACCATGGCCGCAGGAAGCCATCCATGGAAAGGCATGATGGCTGCCTTGGCAAAACCGAAAATAAAAAACACCAAAAGCATTGCTACCAACCCCTTGGAACAGGTGCCTGCCAGAAATCCCTGCCTTGCAAAATCGAGCGTGCCCGCCAGATTATAAGATATGAGCATTGCGGGGAGAAGCAACCCGATTGAGGTGCCTAAGATATAAGTCAGATATTTGCGGCCCGAAGCCCGACCCTCTTTGTCCTGGTGGTGAGTCACCAGAGGGTAGGTTGCAAGGGATAACATCTCGTAAAAGAGATAGAGGGTCAGAAGATTGGCCGAAAAAGCTACGCCGATTGTGGCTGAAAGGGCCAAGGCAAAGAAGCAGAAATACCGGGTTTGACTGTGTTCCTTAAGCCCTCTCATATACCCGATGGAATAGGCACTGGTGATAATCCAGAGGGATGAAGCCACTAAGGCAAAAAGCATTCCAAGGGTATCCACCCTGAACTTGATGGCAACCCCCGGAACCACCTCGGCAAGCGTGTAAACAATCTGGTTACCCTTCAGGATTGCAGGGAGCATGGAGATGATGATGAGGAATTTGGCAACTGCCGTTACAAAGGTCCAGGTTTCCCGGATATTGGGCCTCTTTGTGCTCAAGATCAAGAGAGGAACCGCACAGATCGACACTAAAACGGCAATAAGGGGCTTTATGGAGATTAGTGTTTCCATGGGGAGTGCCTTAAAGTGAGTCCCGCCTCGGGCGGGATGACTAAAGTGGGCTAAAGTTTGCCCCGTTAGAACTACAGCCTACTAACATTTTTTTCAACAACCGAATATCGAACAGCCGAATTACGAATTTTTACTTTTGTTTTCCTTCGTCACTCGTCACTCCTTGATCGTTATTCGATTACTATTATACAGGCAACTTAAGCTGCCGATTTCGCAGAAAAAACTTTCAAGATACGGCTCTAATTCCCAAGGCCCATGGGAATGATAGGAGCAATGATATTGGTTACAATATCGCCGGTGTAAACTCCCATCACCACCAGTCCTCCCGCAACAATCAGAAGGGGAACGACCATGGTCAGTGGCGCCTCTGCCATACGTATCGGGGAAGATCCGTGCCCGTGATCTGCTCCAAAGGGCTCATAATAACCTATTTCAATAATACGGAAAAAAAGAACTGCATTTATGAGACTGCTAAAAATTAAGACCGCCACAAACGCGTACTGGCCTGCCTGAATGCCGCCTGAAATCAGGTACCATTTGCTGAAAAAACCGCATGTGGGAGGAACGCCGATTATGGAAAGTGCTCCTGCCACAAGCCCTGTCATGGTGTAGGGCATTTTCCGGAACAACCCTTTAAGATCCTCAAAGGCGTATCCCTTTGCCTTATACACAATATTGCCAACTGCCAAAAAAACACAAAGAGTCATGAGCGCATCGTTCGCAATATGAAGAACTGCCCCGGTCATCCCTGCCCGGTTTCCGAGCCACGCGCCACCCACCATATAACCCACTTCCGCAACGATCACGTAGCTGAGCATCTTTTTCATATTCCGCGCCCCTAATGCCAGAACTGCACCCATAGAAATGGCGATTACTGCAAGCCAGACAACGGAATTGCTCAGCGCTAACTTGGAGAAGATGAATCCCGGGGTAAAAACCGTAAGCATCAGGCGGATCATCACATAGATCATAACCTTGGTCATCAAAGGGGCAACCAGGCTGCTGACAGCAGACGGGGCGTATGTGTAGGCGTTTGGCAACCATCCATGTAAAGGAAAGAAGGCCATCTTGAGGCAGACCCCAACCATGCAGATAATAAAAGCCGCAAGAACCACATTGGAATCATAAAGACCGGGCAGGATAGAAGAAATATCGGCCATGTTCAGGGAACCGGTGCTAATGTATAAATACCCTATTCCCAAGAGATAAAAACAGGCCCCAATGGTGCCCATATACACGTAATTGAGACTGGCTAAGGGAGCACGATCTTCGCCCATAGCGATCAGGCCGTAGCCGGTCAGGGAGGTGATCTCTAACAATACGTACAGGTTAAACGCATCCCCTGTAACCACAATACCAAGTAGGCCGGTGATAAACAGGACATAGAGGGTGTAAAATGCCCCAATCTTTTCTGAAAATCCCTGCTCTACGCTCTTTTGCGTGGCAATAAGGTTGAGAAGGGCTACCACCGAGACTACCACTAAAACCAGCGCACTCAGATGATCCACTCTGTAAGCGATCCCCCAGGGCGGGGCCCAACCCCCAAGATGGTAATGGATCACTTTTTCATCTAAGACCCTCAACAGGAGACCTACCGAGGAATATGTAGACACACTCAGGGCCACAACAGCGATGGGAAAACAGAGCCGCTTATTCAGCCATCCTACGATACTGATGAGTAGGGCCGAAAGGAGTGGAACAATTACGAGAAGGGCGGGATAATGCTGGCTCATTTTTCTCTTATCTGTGCGAGAATTTCATCTTCTTCAAGGGTTTCATACCGGTTATATATCCTTATGGCCAAGGCCAAGGCGACTCCGAGCGTAGCAACAGATACCACAATAGCGGTCAGCATCAGCACATGGGGGAGCGGATTGATGTATTCGGCGGCCTCTATTACCGAGGCGGTTATTTCATGTGCCCCCTCGCCATGCCCATGTTGGATAATCGGGATTGTTGCACCCTTTTTGGCGCCTATGGAGACGTAAAAAAGAATGATGGCGGTTTGAAATATATTCATCCCTACAACCTTCTTAACCAGATTTTTTTTTGCGATCATGGCATAGAGACCAATCATCAGGAGTGTGATGTAGATCCAGTAGTTATAATTATCTACAATAAATGGAATAAGATCAGACATGAGTCAGCTCCGCTCACAAGCCTTCATCATAGTTCCCCTTAGAGGAGATGTTGTTATAGATCCATATCATGGTTGCCATGACTGCAAGCCCCACCCCGATTTCCACAATGAGTATCCCATACGATCTCGCGGCAACAGGGTCAACGTGAAGGATACCCGCAAGTGCCCCGTAATCCAGAAAGTTATGCCCTAAGACCAGACACAAAGCGCCGGTCCCAGCATAAATGAGAACCCCAACCGGACAGAGGATAGCGTGTACTCTTTCGCTCATACGATCAATGGCCGTTCTCAAATCATGGGAAATCGCTAACAGGATCATACTTGCACCAAGGATAACCCCGCCCTGGAATCCTCCGCCAGGGCTGTGGTGACCGTGGGCTATTACATAGAGGCCAAAAAGCTGTAGAAAGGGCACAAGAATCCGGCAAGAGGTCTTTATAATTAAGTCATGAGGGGCCCACAGGGTGTCAATCCTTTCAAATTCCTCTAAAACAGGTGGAATCTTCCGGGTCTCCTTGACACGAATGGTCATTCCTGTGAGCATGTGACGATAGCGTCGAACCGTTGGCTCATCTTTTCTCGGAATTCGCAAGAGAAAAAAACAAACAACACCCGCTCCGAAGATAACGGTAGTTTCAAACATGGTGTCGTAACCCCGGTAGTCTGCTAACACGGCCGTTACAATATTGGGCACTGATGTTTCCGCCATGCTCTTTTCTATGTACCTGGGGGAGACATGATTGTGGGCAGGGGATACCGGATCTGCCCAGGAAGGAAAGTCGCCCATGGCATAGATAAGTAGGGCGCCGGTTAAAATAACTACGATTATGCCCAATATCTTCAATCCTTTGTCCTCCTTGTGGTGCGAAAAACCGCTGCTACGAAAAAGACAGTGCTGACCCCGGCCCCAACGGATGCCTCTGTGAAGGCAACATCCACTGCCCCCATAATGGACCAGAGGAGGCACATCATAAAGCTATAGGCGCCGAAGAGTATGGCACATCCGAGAAGATCCTTTATGGCGATGGCCCCAATAGCAGCCACTACCACCAAGGTCAGGATAGCAATATCTAACTGCCAGATCATATATTATCTCCTTTTCTCGCCCCTGGTCCAGGGACCGAGCCCGGCGCGTACCCCGGCATCCACAATTCCGTGTATGGCTGTGGGACTCGATAAAAAAACGAACACCACAATCAAAACGATCTTGAAACCTGTTAGGAGCGTACTCAGAGAAAAATGATGGAGATTAAAGAGAGCCAGGGCCACCATTATGAGGAAGCCCCCCCCTGTGTCTAATTTGCCGGCCGGATGAAGACGTGAATAGAAATCGGGAAAGCGAAGTATTCCCACTGCACCGCCTGTGAAAAAAATCAAGCCGCATATGATTAGAAAAACAACAATGATATCCATTTGAATACTCCCATAGCGTTTCAGATAAAGATTTTGGACTGCGTTATCGG
>CAZFSF010000024.1:16216-25694 GCA_964522045.1 uncultured Desulfobacteraceae bacterium | reverse complement strand
CCCGCTTTCTGGCGCGTCTTACTGATATGATTCGTATCGCACTTCCGCGCATTGTGAAAATTGCCGTCCACAGCTTTTTATCAAGTTTACCTATCAAAACACTTCTGCTTTCAAGTGGGTATGGGCTTTAAATTTCAACCCGGTTGGCATCTTCCCACAAAGCTTTGGCTGCATCAAAATCAATTCCATGCTCGACTTGGTTATTGTGGCTTTTTTCATCATCCCATTCAAATATCATATATTGTACATATCCTATACAATATTGCAATAAATAGGCAATAATCTGGCAATACCCGTATTTCGGACTTCCGTCTTCTCCGGGTTAATGGTTCCATAATTTGTTTGTGGCTCCTGAAACCTCTTGCTCCAGAACCTCAATTAGTTCCAAGCCTGTTTATATTAAGGAATTCCACAACCAACTGCTCAAATCTCTTGAAATCCTCCAGGTTTTCATGAATGAACCCGTAGATCGCCCCTGTATCAATTTCCCAATACAAATGGACCAGCCGGTAACGAAACCGGGCCATCCTTATCAAAGATGTTTCAAATTCCTGATCCACCACACCGAGCTTTTGAATTTCTCTGAAAATATCCGCATAGGTTTCAGGCGCGCTTACGGGCCGCTGAAATTGATAGAGCGAAATAAGGCGGTTCCCAATATTCAGGCAGCTTTCAATGGCCAATTGCAGAAAGCGTTCCGAACTCCCCTGGTATATGGGATCATTAATAAACACATCGTGGGGGACTTTCTGGGCCTCTAACAAAGGCAGGTAGTATTTATTGAGATGTTTTAAGTGTTCTTTGATGCGCTCATCCATGGTAGCCTATGCCCTCTAAAAAAGTACGGTCGAAACCTGCCCTGAAATATTTGAAATCCAGGTAGTAATTCAATACCTGCTCACACAAATCAATAATCGCCTTTTTGTCTCTGAAAAACAAAAGATTTCCATATTTAAGGATATTGAAAGAAAATCGTGAAGGAGCATCATTTAAAACGACAAGATCAATTTCATCCGTCCCAAAGAAGTCATTAAATTTCCCGAGCAAGTCAATCTGTTTTTCAAACCACTGTTTCTTGTCAAGCCGTCTCGACAACAGGATGCCAAAATCAAGATCGCTTAGCGGTCGGAGGCGATTCTGAGCCCCACTCCCAAACAGGTAAAGCGCCAGGACATCCTGGTCGTTTGAGACCAATGTGATCACGCGGGATAAGCGTTCCATGGCATCATCCGGTAGTTTTTTCCCCTCATGAATCATTTTTTACAGACCCTGTAAGCGCAAAAGGGGAACATTGATGTAATTCCCCACACGTTGAGACCTTTGCAAAACGCCCCATTTCGGCCAATCTCTGCGTCAGGCTCAAATTTCAATCCTCGAAATATTCAATATATTCCTGTGGTTGAAGTTATCGCCTTCCTTGATCTTGACAAAAATTGAACATTTTTCAAAAGTCTCATGTTTTCTAAATTCTCTCTCTTTTGAAAGCATAGCGTTTCCGCATGGTGGCCGGCCCCCTGTGCTACCCTCTATGCGAAATCTCCTTTCTAACCATTTCTCGAACAGATCGTTCAAAAAAATCTCTGACGTCATTCGGTTCAATATGAACCAGCAAGGGAAGCGAATCTACTCCCCCAGGGATCTGGAGAAGCCTGCTTTTCAAGATATGATGAATTCCTTTGATTTCACATTTTTGCTCTGCAAGCTCTATCAGCTCCTCAAGAGAATGGACGCTCTTTTTCAGCGCCCAATACACATCCAAATAATCCTTTGCCTCAACCCTGTCAGCAATAGCGCAGAGCTTATTGACAATAATATCGAGAAAGCTGTCGACCTGGAGACCATCCAGGTCCCAGGGATCCTCGATATTGTGCAAAGGGTAATAGGTGAATTCCACTTTCAGCGTAGAGCCGTCCTTGTTTCTGAGGATGAATATGTTTCTGTCAAACTTCTTACTGGCGTAAAAAACATCTGCAAAACACAACCGGTTTAAAAACTGCTGGCACATATGAATCGAAATCCTTTCGTTGGAAAAAAAATCAAGATCCTCCGAAAGCCTGTGCCTCAAGAAAAAGGCGCTTAAAGCTGTGCCACCCGTGAACCTGAATGCATCTTTCAGGTCAGATTCAGCGAATTTCAGGAGAAAATCCGCCTGGTTTGACGTAAGGATTCTGTTGCCATCAATTCTTTTCCCTTGACTCATCATTCCATGCCTCATGATAAATAGCTATCAGGCGCGACTTGCCTTCCTCAAGTTCAAGCGATCCCACATGATCAAAGAGAAGCCCTATGGTTTCCCGGTCAGTTCCGCAGGCAGGAAAGAAATCGGCTATTCTTTGAAGCCGCCACAAGAAGTCCATCGGCGCTTCGACATAGTCCCAAACAAGCTCTTTGGGTATATCGATATGTTCCACGGCGCATTCCATCTTATAGATCTCGTTGAGTGGTTGTTATTATTCTGTTTTCGTTTCAAACAAATTTTAACCTATACTTTCTTTCAGACGCTGTCCACCTGAACCCGGGGCTTAAGCCTTGAAAAGCCGATAAAATGGAAATCCTTGTCCGCAACCACTTCAAATGTTTTGAGCGCATCCGCCCATTGATAACATTCACCCACATGAATATCATCTTTATGCGCAGCCGGACTCAGGGTATACTTGCCCGGGCCAAGGTTGAACTCATCCATGACATAATTCACCACACAACTTTCCCCCGCCCTGAGGCTAATAGGGACCTTTAGGTGATATGTATTTGTCCCGAAGATATCCTGGCCGAACCGGTCACGGATCAATATTCCCAATGTTACATCATCCACCGCTATGTTGGCTTTGAGACCAATTTCCACCGTACATTTTTCACCTGAAACAAAGACCTCACTTTCCTCATTATACCTGTTCAGCATCTTTGTATCAAGTATCTCCACTTTCAGATTCCCATAACTTTTCGCCCCCTCTGAGGAATCGCAGACTCGGATCTCCTCTCCTTTGGACTTTCTTGCCAACAGAAAATTGTATGTATTGATTACCTTGTCAGGTTCCCCTTCTTCGACTGCCGCACCGTGATCCAGAAGAAGCGCCCTGTCACACAGGATCTTGACCGAGTTCATGTCATGGGAAACAAAGACGATCGAACCGCCATTGTTTTTGAACTCCTTGATTTTTCTCATACACTTTTGCTGGAAATAGGCGTCACCAACAGAAAGGGCCTCATCCACCACAAAGGCCTTGGGATTAGCGTGAATCGCGGTTGAAAAGGCCAGACGCATGACCATTCCTGAAGAGTAAGTCTTGAGCGGTTCCTCGATGAAGTCGCCAAGCTCGCTAAAAGCTACGATTGTCTCAAGCCTCTCATTGATCTCTTCCTTTGACATCCCTAACAATGTGCCATTAAGATAGATATTTTGAACCCCGGTAAACTCCGGATTAAAGCCTGTGCCTAATTCCAGGAGCCCGGTGATCCTCCCGTCTACATGCACTACGCCCGAGTCCGGCAAGAGAACCCCCGTGAGGATCTTGAGCAATGTCGATTTCCCGGCGCCGTTTTGCCCGACTATGCCAAGGGTTTCACCCTCATCAACTTTAAAGCTGATCCCTTTGAGGGCATGAAAACTCCGGTGCAGAGTCCGGCGTAAGACAATCTCTTTGAGACGGTCTGCAGGACTGTGGTAGAGTTTGAATTTCTTGGAGATATTCTCAGCTTTTATCATCGACCGGAAAAAGTGCCTAAAATGCCCAAAGTTATGATAAACAGAAAAAGCTCAAAGCTAAAAGAAAAAGATACAACGTCACAGTAGGGTTAGGAAATCTTTTTATCCCTGTGCGTTCTGTGTCAAATTGTTTTTTACGAATTCATCAATCCTGATCCGCCACAGACCTGAACACTTCTAAAGTCTGCTTAGCAGTCCTCTCCCAGCTAAACTGACCTGCCCTTTCAAAACCCTTTTGAATCAGATCCATTCGTAATGCGCTGTCACATACCACCTTGTCAATAGCCACAGCCAAATCTTCAAACCCATAGGGGTCGATTAAAAGCGCGGCATTCCCGGCCACCTCCGGAAGGCTGGCCGCATCAGAGCATATCACCGGGCATCCGCATGCCATGGCTTCAAGTACCGGCAGTCCAAACCCCTCATACAGGCTTGGAAAGACCAAGGCTAAGGCATTGGAATAAAGGCAGGCAAGCGATTCCTCATCTACATAGCCAGTGGTAAATATTCTATTTTGGAGCCCCTGCTCTTTGGCTATTTCCAGCCACGGGTCTCCCCCCCATCCTTCCCAACCGGCAAGGACTATCGGGATGTCGCTTTCACATGCCGCCGCCGCCTTGATCAGAAGTGAGAGGTTCTTCCGAGGCTCACGGGTCCCCACAAATAAGATATAGTCCTGGGGCAAGCCAAGCGCCTCAACCATTCCCCTGGCCTTTTGGCTTTCCCGGGGGAAAAAAAGGGGGTCCGAGGCCATGGGTATAGCCGTGACCTTTTCGCCAGGAAGATGCAATTCATCGCAGATTTCAGAGCGGATGAAGTCAGATATGGTTATTATATGGGTTGCGTAGCCCAACCGGCGCTTCAAAAAAAAGTCTGAAAACCAGACCCGCTCCTTTGGATGCATTTCCCTGAATTTCTGGAGCGACAGATCGCACATCGTCAATACCTGCGGAACGCCCCTGACTGCAGACGGTGTAAAGGCAGTCTCATGGTACAAGTTGAAGCTGTTGCGTCGAATAAGCCTCCGGACCCTTAATTCATAGGACATCCACGTAGCCGCACGGAATCCAAAGGCCAAAGGGTCAGGGAGTTTCCAGACCAATGAAGTTGCCTTCATCCATGGGCTAGGCCTTGCCTGGTCCGGCATCTCTGTTGTGCAGGAATGCCCTGCGTAATAATGAACCGTCACCCCGGGCAGGCGCTCAAGTTCTAAATAGAGATTGCGCACATACCTCGAAATTCCTGTCATCAGACCGTCTAAGGGTATGGCGTCAAGCAAAATATCCATATAAATACTCCACCATATGCCGGAGCTTAGGGAACATCAAAAAAATACCGGTTAGATATAGCCAATTATATAGCATCATCAGGTATATTTTAAAATGCTTTGTGATCTTTACCCAGGATATGTAGGCAATCATAAGAAAGAGCGCCGTCCAGATGATTAAGAAAAGAGCTTCTATCATAAGAAATCCCTTACATCCTTTTCCATTGCCCGGAACATAGCATAAGAAGCGAACAGAATGAAATGGGCTATGGCTGTTAAGATAATCATCGATGTTATAACAGGATAATCATTAAAGACGAATATCCTGTGATAAGATTCAGTGATAATAAAGGCCGGGTTGTAAACCAGGACCCCTTTGACGACATCCGGCAGGATACTGCTGACGTAGACTATAGGGGTAAACCAGAACCACAACTGGAGAATGATTCCAACGACTTCTTTCAGATCCCGCAGAAAGATAGTAAGCGTTGCCGATAACAATCCTAACCCAAAGGCAAGAATCTGCTGGAGATAAAAAATAAAGGGCAATAGAAGGAGCTTGGTATTGAATTCATAGCCGGTTGCTATAAGAAAGGCAAAAAGAAAAACGTTTGATATGATAAATGTAATGGTCTCCGATAAATTAATGAAAATCAAGAGCGAAGGCAGGGAAACATCTATTTTGGATATAATGTTTTTCTTGTCCAAGAAAACCGTGGATGATCTGGAAATGGAATTAGAAAAAGCTGTCCATGGGATCAAGCCAACTGACAGGTAGATACTGTAGGCGTATATGTCTGAGCTTCCCGGCAACCGGCCGCCCATGAATTTGCCGAATATCACTATGTAAATAAACAGATTCACCAGAGGCCAGATAAAGGCCCAAACCGACCCGAGGACAGAGCCCGCAAACCGTTCTGAAAAATCCCTTTTGGTCAGATCCCAAATCAGATTAGCGCTCAGTGCTGCCATTCGGATTCCCGCACTTCACTCATTTTTTTGCCACCAATTACACCAATTTTCACCAATGTTTTTATTCCTGTCCATTCGTGTCATTCGTGGCTAAGAAAAGCTTTTGGTGTCCCACTGTTACCCCATCAAGATTCATGTAAACATATTCGCCGGTCAACATTTTGTCAAGGATTCTGCGGGGCATCTCTCATGGAAAGAACCACATCATTGACACACGGGACAAATTTCTCTACACTCCCGCTCTAAATGAATGGGGGGGAATATAGCGCACTTCTGTTTGATGAAATCTCCATGTCCACTTACACAAAGAAATATGATGTTATCGTGGTGGGAGCGGGTCACGGTGGCTGTGAGGCCGCCTTGGCCGCCTCGCGAATGGGACACCCCACCCTGCTCTTGACCATTAACCTCGATCAAATCGCCGCCATGAGCTGTAATCCCGCCATCGGGGGATTGGCCAAGGGGCATTTGGTCAAGGAGATCGACGCCCTTGGCGGCGAGATGGCCAAGAACACAGACCAGACCGGGATACAGTTCAGGCGCCTCAATACGCGAAAAGGGTTGGCCGTACAGGGTTCGAGGTCACAGAATGACCGGGATCTTTACCGCAAACGGATGAAATCGGTTGTCGAGGCACAACCCGGTCTTGATATCCGTCAGGCCATGGTGGACTCTCTCCTGGTGAAAGATGGGCGGGTCCATGGGGTCGAAACCCAGATCCATGAGAAATTCCTGTCTCGCACCGTGATCCTGACTACCGGTACCTTCCTGAGGGGACTTATCCACATCGGCCTCGATCATTTTCCGGCCGGCCGCATGGGAGACCCTCCCTCTGTCCGTTTATCCAAACAGTTGGAATCTTTGGGCTTTGAGGTGGGAAGGCTAAAAACCGGGACCACCCCGCGCCTGAACGGTAGGACCATTGACTACGAGGGGTTAATCATACAATCCGGGGATGAAAACCCGAAGCCGTTCTCCTTTACGACCACCAACATCCCTCTCCCCCAGGTGCCCTGTCATATCACCTACACCAACCAGAAGACCCACGAGATTATCAGAGAGGGCCTGGACCGATCTCCCCTGTTCAGCGGCGTCATCAAAGGCGTTGGCGCAAGGTACTGCCCCTCCATCGAGGATAAGGTGGTTCGTTTTGCAGAAAAGGAACGCCATCAGATATTCCTTGAGCCTGAGGGTCTAAATACATCTGAGGTATACCCCAACGGGTTAGCCACAAGCCTGCCCGTGGACATACAGATCAGGATGATACGCTCCATCCCCGGCCTCGAGGGGGCGGAGATCGTGAGGACCGGCTATGCCATTGAATATGACTACATAAATCCCCTTCAATTAGAACCTACCCAGGAGACCAAATTGGTCAAGGGTCTTTTTCATGCGGGCCAGATAAACGGCACCTCGGGCTACGAAGAGGCCGCTGCCCAGGGGCTCATGGCCGGAATCAATGCGGTCTTGAAGGTTAGAGGAGAAGAGCCTTTGATTCTTTCCAGATCAGAGGCATATACCGGCGTCCTGATCGATGACCTTGTGACCAAGGGCACCACAGAGCCATACCGCATGTTCACATCCAGGGCAGAATACCGCCTCCTTTTGAGGGAAGATAATGCCGATTTCAGGCTGAGGGATAAGGGTCACGATTTAGGGCTGGTGGCTGATGACATCTATATGGAGTTTTGCAGGAAGCGAGATCTAATAGAAGATCTGCTCTTACGATTACAAAAGTTTAGATTGAGACCGGAGCCCGGAACCTTAGACAGGCTGAAGCAGTTGGGTACGACGCCGATCAAAAACCCTACATCTTTGGCGCAGTTTCTAAAGCGAAGTGAAATCTTTTTTGAGGACCTCCTCCCTTTTGATCCTGATCTCTCAAATATAGGAGAACAGGTTGCTATGGAGGTGGAGACCCGTATTAAATATGAGGGCTATATTGATCGCCAGGAGCGTGAGGTGGAAAAAATGAAACGGTGGGACGGAGTCAGGCTCCCGGAGTATGTCGATTACCTAACTGTTCATGGGCTCTCCACTGAGGTGAGAGAAAAACTCGGCAGGATCAGACCCATTTCCTTGGGCCAGGCATCCAGGATCTCCGGTGTGACGCCTGCCGCAATCATGGCCCTGCAGGTCCATCTGAAAAGATCGAGGGATGAAAAATATGTCTAACTCTATATTAAAAATTGCTTTTTTCCTGGCAACAGGTCTTTTCCTATCCCTTTATGGATGCGGAGAGGGGCCTGAGACCGGTGTGGACAAGAAGGAAGCATTGCCTGAACAGAGGAGGGTCAATATCAACCCTGTCTCGGCTTCATTACCCACGGGCAATATTGAATATGTGGGGGTGCTCACTGCACGCCGCAAGGTCAAGATTTCCAGTGAGTTGGGAGGGATTATTGAGGGCCTCTACTTTGAAAAGGGGGAGAAGGTCGCGGCAGGGAAACTCTTAGCCAAAATCGGCACCAGCAGCGTCCGCCTCCAGGTGCGTGAGACACAAGCGGCTGTGGATGCCGCAAGGAGCGTGCTGAAAAAGATGGAAAGAGGGAGCAGGCCCCAGGAGATTCATATAGCAACTTCTGCACTGAACGAAGCTGAAGCAGCCCTGTTCGAGGCAGAAAAAAACTACAAGAGAATAAAGGAACTTCATAACATTAAGGCTATTTCAGGAAGCAGTTACGATGCGGCCGAGAGACAGGTCGGAACGGCCAAGGCAAGGATGGAATCAGCAAAGCAGCAATTGGTCTTGGCGTTAAAAGGACCTAGAATTGAAGATATAAAGGGCGCCCGTGCCGCTCTCGCGCAGGCAGAAGCAGCCCTGGCCTTAACCCGGAATCGGTTGACAAAATCGATGCTTCGCGCTCCCTGCGACGGGGTAATAGCCTTCCGTAATGTGGAGGAGGGTGAAGTCATAGGGGTCGGGACCCCCATCACCGAAGTCGTCGAGTTAGAGAAGTTGAAGATAATGCTCTCCTTAGGTGAAAAGGATATCCACGTCCTGAAAAATCATAAGCGCTTTGGTTTCAGCGTCGATGCTATCCCAGGGGAGGAGTTCTCGAGCCGGGTTTTTTTTCTTTCACCCACTGCCGACCAGGCAACCCGGTCCTTCCCCTTGGAGTTGATGGTTGATAAAACCGACCCGCGGATGGCTGACGGTATGACTGTCAGGGTCAAATTTCCCGTTGTGGGGGGAAAGAAGTCCATAAAAGTCCCTTCGGCCTGGCTTTCGGAAGAAGAAGGGAAAATAGGCATGTATGTTGTCAGGGATGGAAAGGCTCTATTTAAAAAGGTCACCCTTGGGGCCTACTATGACAACCGAGTGGAGATATTGGCAGGCCTTGGGGATGAACCCATGGTTATCACCAACCCCGCAGGGCTCAAAACCGGGGACCCGGTGGAAATTGATGAAGCCGCAAAAAGGCGCAAAAGTCACAAAAAATAAAATTGACATGCAGTAAAATCAAAGCATGTTTGCGAAAGATTTGTCATATAGCCCTCGGCAGTTACCATAACTTTAGGTATTTTAGGCACTT
>CAZFSF010000024.1:3032-16116 GCA_964522045.1 uncultured Desulfobacteraceae bacterium | reverse complement strand
ATGTTCCTCACCAAATTTGGCGTATCCAGACCTGTTGTCGTTCGGATGGCCCTGATCCTTATCGTGATCGTCGGTCTTTACGCCTACAGTTCCATGCCAAGGTTCTTAGATCCGGATATCACCATCGGGGAGGGATTGGTTATTACCGTCTCTCCCGGCTTTTCCCCGGAGGAGATGGAAAGTCTGGTGACAAAGAAGATCGAAGATGAGCTGGAAGGCATATCAGAGATCAGGCGCTTCGAGTCGAACTCCTTTGAGAGCACATCAAAGATACATGTCTTTTTTAACACACGTCTTTCAGAATACGAGATTGACCAGGCCATGCAGGAGGTCAGGAATGCCGTGGATCGGGTGGATGACCTTCCCGAGGAGGCCAAGGTCCCCAGGGTTATAGAGATCGATGTCGCCATCTTTCCGGTCTGCATGGTGGGTTTAGCGGGCCAGCTCCCCATGATGCAGCTCCAGGACATTGCCGGAGACATCGCTGACACCTTTGAAGGAATAAAAGGGGTATCAGAGGTGGAAATCGTGGGGGAAAGAGAGGGTGAAATATGGGTGGAGCTCAATCCTCGACGCATGTCCGCTTACGGCATCTCAATACCTGAAGTGGCTCAGGCAGTTGCCAAACGCACAAAAAACCTCCCCGGCGGCACCGTGGAAATGGGGGAACACGAGACCGCAATAAGGATGGTGGGGGAACCAAGGGACCCCAAGGATTTGGGGAATATTGCGCTCAAAAGCGTCAATGGGGGGACAGTCTATCTCCGTGATATTGCGAGGATAACCCCCACCCTGGAAAAACCCAGGACCCTGACCTTCATAGACAAGGAGAATGCCCTTGTTCTCGCTATCAAGAGGAAAAAAGAGACAAACATGATCCAGATCGTGGATGACGCGAGGAGACTCATGAAAGAGATCCCTGCCCAATATCCCGGTCTCAAAACCACGCTTTATTTCGACCAGTCTCGAGAGATCAAGAAACGGATCAAAGAGCTCCAGACCAACGGTTTATTAGGCATTGTCCTGGTGTTTTTCGTCCTGTGGGTCTCCATGGGTCTACGAAACGCCATCTTTGCCTCCGTCGGCATCCCGGTTGCCTTTCTCCTGACATTCATCCTGATGAAGATCTTTGGCCTTTCTATCAATGGGCTGACCCTCTTTGGCCTGATCCTTGTCCTTGGCATCGTTGTTGATGATGCCATTGTGGTCCTTGAAAATATCTTCCGTCACTTAGAGAAAGGAAAAGACCTTATGAGGGCCACCCTTGAGGGGAGCCGCCAGGTCCTGGCCCCGGTCCTGGCTTCGGTCTCGACGACCATGGCCGCCTTCCTCCCTATTCTCATCCTGGTTGGCGGCGTTATCGGGCGGTACATGGCCGATCTGCCCAAAGTGGTCCTCTTTGCACTTTCGGCGTCGCTTTTTGAGGTGTATTTCATGCTCCCCTCCCATGTGGTGGAGTTGACGCCGAAAAACATAATAAAGAAGGTCGGAAGAAAACGGTTTGACATTTTTACTCCTCTGAGAAAAATCTATTACCCATATTTGAAGGTCATTCTCCGGCACCGATATTTTTCCGTGCTCTTCATCGTCATATCAACGGTTTTGGCCTTTTTTCTATATTTCCAGACCGATTTTGTCATGTTCCCGAAAAGCGATGTCTTCCCCAGATTCAATATACACTTTGACCTCCCTGCAAATTCCACATTAGACAGGTCCCGGGCAACACTCATGAAACTCTCTGACCTGATCAAGGAGCGTATCGGCGATGAACTGGAGGCCCCCATTGCCGTGGCAGGGATGAAAGAGGTAAATTATGAGCCGATTTTCGGAAAGCATTTTGGGATGCTGATGGTCATCTTAAAGACAAAAAAGGAGAGAAAGCACTCTGTTGTGGAACTGATGGAGACGGTCAGGGAAGATACCGGAAAACTTCTAACCTCTCTTGGCGCCACCTCCTTTGTCTTAGAGAGGCTGATCGAAGGGCCGCCAGTGGGCACCGATGTCGATCTGAAGATACAATCTCCCAACTGGGAGAGCTCTGCCAAGATATCCCGCCTGTTAAGGGAAGAGATGGTCAAGCACAGGGGGATTGTGGATATCCGGGACGATATCTCAAGAGAGAAACAGTTCATGGAAATCACCATAGATGAGGCCAAAGGGAAAAAATTTGGGATTGACCAAGACCAGCTCGTTATGGCGGTCCAGGCAGCCTTTCATGGACTCGCGGTAGCCACCTATAACCAGGGCGATGAAAATCAGGATATCAAGTTGAAATATCTCCCCGAATACAGACGCGACTTTGATGACCTGGTAAACATGAAGGTGATGGTTCCGGGACACGGAGAGATTCCCTTGAAGGAATTGGCTGAAATCCGCCTGACCCCCGGCTTTCACAATGTCTATCATTATAACGGGAAACAGACCGTGCGCCTCACCGCTAACATCAAAGAGGTACAGGATACCGAGGAGGGCGACAGCGGCTTTCTCGCCAACGTGAGCGGCAAAAAAATGACTGCGGTGAAGGCCAACAAAATTGCCAGGGACTACTTCGAGACGATTCGATATAACTTCCCGGGTGCCAAAATGATTGCAGGCGGGCTTCAGGATGAGACTAACACATCACTAAAGGAATTAGGGTACGCCGGCATGTTAGCCCTGTTTCTCATCTTTTTCATCCTTTCTCTCCAGTTTAACTCCTTTACCCTCCCTTTTATTATTATGATCACCATCCCCTTTGCGAGTCTGGGCGTGATGATAGGGCTCCTGGTCAGCAACAATCCTTTAACCTTCGTCACCTTGATCGGTCTCCTGACACTCACGGGAATCGTTGTTAACGATTCTCTCGTCCTGATCGATTTCATCAACCGCTACAGAAAAGAACACCCGAAACAGCTCTATTTGGCCATCATACGGGGATGCCATGTGCGCATGCGGCCCATAATTCTCACATCCATCACGACCATATGCGGCTTGGCGCCCATGGCCTTTGGCGTGGGGGGTAAATCCGTTTTCTGGGCACCACTGGCCACGGCCATCATGTGGGGACTGGGCTTTGCAACGATCCTCATCCTCTCCATGGTGCCGGCCTTCTACGCCATCCTGGAGGATATCGGTTATCTTATCCGGCACCGGAGACGGAGAAAGGCTGATACACTGAGAGAGATCGACGAGGCATTTGCTTGCGAGGAATTACTACCTTTTATGAAACAGCGGGAAAAATTGGGATAACGAATTAAGGAATTTTGGGATTGAGGAATTGGAAGATAGTGAGACTTTTGAAAAATGCTCAATTTCGCAGTCTGCGTTTTGCAGAAATCTCATAGTGAAAGGTAAAATTAATGAGCAAAAAAATTAAAGACGATCAGTGGGTCTGGGTAGTGGTTCAGGACCCAGAAGGGAACGAGCAGTTCTTAGGGCAGCGCGACGATACGAAAGAGATATCGTTCATCCCCATGTTTCTTGAAAAAGATGCCGGGCTACAGTGCATGAATCATTTGGCCTTGGAAAGGGGACACAAATACGAGGTCCAGGCCATACTATACGAAGATCTGGTCCCAAAAGCGGCTGAAGGGGGTTTCAGGCTGTTCGTCCTGAACGAGTCTGGAGAGGTCCTTGAGCAAATCGACCCATGAGGACAAAAAAAATTATTATAAAAGATGAAAAGTATGAAGATGGATATTCTGAACTGCTTGCAACAATTTCTGAAAAAGGTGATCTTGTTATCGATGGATGCGATGCCGGAGAATTAGCCAAAGAGATGTTTGGTGATTGGGATTATGAATATTGGCTGACAATACCGAAAAAGTTCAAAGACACAATTATGCTTAGCTTGATAAAAGACCGATTTTCTTCAGTACATGGAATAAGAGAATGGCTGGATCAACTTGGCATACCATCAGAGTTCTCATCTTATTAACATTATATTACTCACACAACAATCTGCTACGACAGGAGCGGATCATGATGAAAGCGATTCTGAAAAACATGGCCCACATGACGTACGGGATTTATGTCCTCACCACCCGGTTTGAAAGCACCATCAATGGCATGATTGCCTCCTGGGTGAGCCAGGTGTCCTACGACCCCCCGCTGTTCATGGTGGCGATCCACTCCAACCGCTACTCTCACGAGTTGCTGGCACAAAGCGGATATTTCGCCCTGCACATCCTCGCCAGGGAGCAAAACGATCTTTTAGCCCGTTTCAAAGGTCCGGTCGCCAGAGAGAAGTTCGAGTCAATCGCTTGGGAAGACGGCATAAGCGGATGCCCAATCCTGGCAGACTGCATCGGCTGTATGGAGTGCCGTATCACCCAAAGCCTGGCGCCGGGCAACCATACGCTGTTCATCGGTAAGGTAATTAATGCCGTTTTCAATGGGGAAAAACCCCCGCTTTGCACGTTGGATTACGAAGGTTGCTACCTCGGTAAGGTATGATGACCTGAATTGCCCCTCCCGTAACTATTCTCCATGACGTTGGTTCGAACGATTTCGTCATATGCTTCTGCTGCTTTACACAAATATTGCATAAACCTTGACGGTGTCGTAAAAAATCTCCAAGGTCGTCACTCCCGCGAATGGGATAGACCAACGAACATGGCTTTGCTCTGAGGCGTAAAGAGATTTAAGTGTAATTTACAAACAAGATCCCCCAACCGAGGAATTTCTCTTGATACAAAAAGGTCCATACAGGAAACATATATACTGGCTGACTGAGGATGAAGAGGCCCGTTTGAGGGATGAACTCGGTTCACGGGAGATCAAATTAAAGACTGCCAAGGGAATTGTATGTACTCCTTTGGACGTAATAAACAAGATTGCGAGCGTGGCCCCTGATGTGTGGAACGATACCTGCAGCAGGCAGGGAAGCTGGTACAGGACCTCGGAAAAGAACGGCCTCTATCTCATCATCAGCTCATTTGAATTGGAAGGTTACGAGGATCGTAAGTCTGCCGTCCTGACGGAATCAGAATTTATTCCACCTAAACTGGCTTCTTTAGAGAATAAGAAAGCACTTTCAGAGGACCCCCGGCTCATGGAGAAGATACCTGAACAATGGAAGCATGTTGAAGAAATAGAAAAAAGGATTTACCTGAGGTGGGCCAAAAGACTCGGTTCAGATATCCAGGAATACGACTTTCTCTACCTGTCTCACACGGCCAACCATGCGAACTTTATCAACCCTCACTTTTTTGTTGAGGATGAGGGCGGGGTTATTCCATATTCCATTGACAGAAGCGCTCACCTATGTTCCTGTTGCGTGGAGCTGTTTCAGGTCTTAGGGGGCGAATTTCACAGGAAACTGGTCGCTCCCTGTCCCGGGGCCACGATCTTTGCCCGCCTGAAACCGGACCGTTACCTGCTCGTGGAAAGGGCTTAGGCACCTTCCCCGGCATTCTGGAGCCCGGAGATACGAGAATGAAAATCCCTTTCAAGGAGTATTGTCAAGAGGTCGTTTCCCACCCGGAAGAGTTTCTGAACGCCGTTGTTTATATCTTAGCCATATTTACCGTCGGGGCCATCTCCTGGTGGATCTTCAATGTGGTCATGAACAGGCTTGAGAAGAAGTATCATGCCCGCCCGTTCTTCACGAAAAGCCGCCGTTTGTTTTTTCTCCTGAAACGTGCAGGCCATTACTGTATCCTTGTCGCAGTGGGTACGGGCCTCATCAACCTGTTCGATTTGCCGATCGTGCATAGAGTATTCGGCGCATTCATGATTATGCTCTTAGCGTCCATTGCTTGCAGTATCGTCAACAGCCTCCTGCCATATTTGGAACAGAATCTTTCCAGAAAAACAGCCACCAAAGTAGATGACGTGATTATCAATTTGTCTAAGAAATTCGCAGGCATAATCATCTACACGGCAGGCGGGATAATGGCGCTCGACAAACTCGGCCTGAATGTCATGCCTTTTGTTGCGGGTGCAGGTGTGGCGGGTATTGCCATCGGATTTGCAGCCAAAGATACACTTTCCAACCTTATTTCCGGTGTCCTACTGATAATAGATAGGCCTCTTAAGGTAGGTGATCGCATCGAGATCTGGTCTGCTCCAAAGGACTCTGCCACCTGGGGGGATGTAATCGATATCGGTCTCAGGGCCACCAAGATCAGGACCACGGACAACATCGTGATCATCATCCCAAACAACGAGCTTATGAACCGGGATATTGTCAATTACACCTCTATTTCTGATGAAATCAGGGTCAGGATCCCGATAGGGATTGCCTATGAATCAAACCTCAAGAAGGCCAAAGAAATTATAATCGGAATCAGTCTCCAATTGGACTGGGTCATGAGAGACCCGGCGCCCAAGGTGGTGGTGAGGAATTTTGGGGCATCGTCCGTTGACCTGCAGGCGAGGGTATGGATTAGCGACCCCCGTCGGCGAATGGATACCATCTCTTATATTACAGACAACGTAAAGGAGGGTTTTGACCGGGAGGGGATTGAGATCCCCTATCCGAAACGGGAGATCTTTATCAGGAACGAGACCCCTTCTCCTTGAGGTCATCTCATATCATTAATGTTGTCCTGTGGTCCCCACTGGTGCAGAGGGCAATCTTCGCAGAGCGGATTCTTACGGCAGTAGTTCTTCCCGGTCTGTACGATCAATGCGTGAAACTCGTTGAAAAGGGCTGGATCTTCAGGGAGGTGATCCATAAATATCTCCTGCATATCATAGTAAGTTGTCTCTTCTCCGGCCATGGCGTGCCGGTTCAATATCCGGTAAGTATAGGAGTCAATTACAAAGAGAGGCCTATGCGCAGCATAAAGAATAATGCTGTCCGCGGTTTCAGGCCCCACGCCGTTTACAGAAAGAAGGCCTTCCCTGAGACGATCAGTTTCTTCCGCTAAAAGGCCCGCGAGATCTCCATTGTATTGCTCAAAAATAAAATTGATCAGATTTTTTAACCGCTTTGCCTTAATGTTGTAATAGCCCGCCGGCCGGATTTCCTTGGCCAGATCTTCTATTGAGAGAGAGACAAGACGATCTAAAGAGACCAGGCCCTTGTTCTTGAGGTTTGAAATGGCCTTTTCCACATTCGTCCAGTTTGTATTCTGGGTAAGGATCGCCCCAATAATCACCTCTAATTCGGTCTCGGCAGGCCACCAGTTCTGGGGGCCAAAATGAGCCAAGAGGAGATCGAACATCTCCATCAGTCTCTGGCCCGATAAATTAGGGGGTGTGAATTCAGATTTCTTAATCGTAATCATAATCGTAATCATAATCTTTTTTGGAGGATTATAATTACGATTATGGTTACGATTATGAGCAAACATACCTCAGGCACTAAGTATACCTTGACAGGCGACAGAAGATACCTTAAATTTTCCGCTCGTGTCAATGAAGCAGCACACGATATTTTAAAGATTCAAATGACGAACTTCCACAATCCCGAGTTTGGGCGGGACTCACCCCAGTCAAATAGGCTTCGCCCCAGAGAAATAGGCTGTTCGCATTTCACGGGGTAAACATTTCACGGGGTAAACTTTGGGCATCCCGCCATCTGAGGCGGGGCTTACTTGAGTCACTATACCTAACTATAAGACAAATTCCCATGGCAAAAGATAATAAACTCGCCAATACTCGCAACATAGGAATTATCGCTCATATCGACGCAGGCAAGACCACTGTGACGGAACGTGTCCTCTTTTACTCCGGCCGTGTTCATAAGATGGGCGAGGTCCATAATGGCGAAGCTACCATGGACTGGATGGCGGAGGAGAGGGAAAGGGGGATCACCATCACCTCGGCAGTAACCTCTTGCGAGTGGCTGGGGCACACCATTAACATAATCGATACTCCCGGTCATGTGGATTTCACCATCGAGGTCGAGCGTTCGCTCCGCGTCTTGGATGGCGCCATAGGTGTCTTTTGCGCCGTAGGGGGCGTGGAGCCCCAATCTGAAACAGTGTGGCGCCAGGCAGACAGGTATAAGGTCCCCAAAATCGCATTCATAAACAAATTGGACCGGATCGGGGCAGATTTCTTTAAGGCAGTGCAGATGATCAGGGACCGTCTTGGGGCCCTTCCCCTTATCCTTCAAATACCCTGGGGAGTGGAGGATAATTTCAGAGGAGTTATTGATCTCATTAAGATGAAGACCATCCTGTGGGAAGATGAAATGTTAGGGGCCGCATACAGCGAGGAGCCTGTCCCGGAGGAACTGACTGAAGAAGCTGCCCGGTACAGGGACCTCCTCTTGGAAACCTTGGCTGACAAGGACGACCTTGTAATGGAGAGGTATCTGTCAGAGGAAGAGATCCCTATCAAGGAACTGAAAGCGGCCATACGTACTGCCACTATCAAGATGGAACTGGTCCCGGTTTTCTGCGGGGCCGCCCTGAGGAATAAAGGGATACAACCCATTTTAGACGGGATAGTGGAGTACCTGCCAGCCCCAGTTGATGTTCCGCCCATTACAGGAAGCAATCCCCTGACAGGAGAGGAGGAATCGCGGCCGGCAATAGCTAAGGGGCCCTTTACCGCCCTTGCCTTCAAGGTAATGATGGATCAGGGGAGGAAAATGACTTATATCCGGATCTATTCAGGCACTGTCAAGGCCGGAAGTCCGGTTTACAATCCCGGCAAGAACCTCAGCGAAAAGCCTGCCCGGCTTTTGAAGATGCATTCCAACAAAAGAGAACGTATCAGCCATGCCTCTGCAGGCGATATCGTCGCTGCAATGGGTCTCAAACTCACGACCACCGGCGATACCCTCTGCGACGAACAAAAACCGATCCTTTTGGAACCAATTCAGTTTAATGATCCGGTAATAAGTGTGGCAGTGGAGCCCAAGAGTATCCAAGAACATGACAAGCTTTTAGGCTCCCTCAGTAAATTAGCCGATGAAGATCCAACATTTAAGTTCAAAATCGACGAGGAGACTGGCCAGACCCTTATTTCCGGCATGGGGGAATTACACATTGAGATTATCATAGAGAGGCTAAAGCGGGAGTTTGCGGTGGAAGTGAATCAGGGAAAGCCGCAGGTGGTGTACAGGGAAACAGTGACCATTCCTGTGGAGCACGAAGGTCTCTTTCAGAGGGAATTGGCTGGGCAGGAACATTTTGCAGGTGTGCGGATCGAGATTTCACCTTTGCCAAGGGGTTCAGGAAACCGCTTTGTCAATAATTACAAAGATCCTGAGTTTGCAGAGGAGTTCTTGGATGCGATCAGCCATGGGATTATAGAGGCCCAAGTGGGTGGAACCCTAATGGGATATCCGGTAATTAACGTGCAAACGACCCTGCTTGATGTTAAGATAAAAGAGACGTCCTCTGACGTAATGGCCTTTAAGGCGGTCGCCAACATGGCCTTCAGGGCCGCATTTCAAAAAGGTGAGCCTGTTTTGTTGGAACCGATCATGAAAACCGAGGTCCTGGTGCCGGATGAATTTACAGGAGAAGTCATTGGTGATCTCAATGCCAGACAGGGAAAGATCGGCCAGATCGTCAGCAATGGAACGATCCAGGTCCTCACCGCAAATGTCCCGCTTTCCCGGATGTTCGGATATTCCACTGCTCTACGGTCTGCTTCCCAGGGGCGGGGCACTTTCACCATGCAGTTCAGCCATTATGACAGGGAATGAGGACGATGTCCCCATCACCTCCCAACCTGCAGACGGGCCTCTCCCTCGCCGTAGTCGATAATCACCCCATCAGGTGTGATCTCTTTCAAAAGAGGGCCACCCTCTCCAATTTTATCGCCAACCTTGTAACTGTGCATATTGATAAATACCAGGCGTTCGGCAGGGTCTTTGGAATATGAATGCACATTAATCTGCAGCTTCCCCAATTTCTCTTTGATTTCGTAGGGAAGTTTGCTGACTAAAGGGATCGCTTCAATCCTCTTCATATTGACCTGCTCTTTTGCCGCGGAGGTGGGAGGAGGCTTGGAAGGGCTAACCGCCACTGCTTCTGTCTGCTTCTCGACCGCTTTTTCTTGATCTGATGCGGCAGGTTCCTTGGAGGCCTTTTCAGGGCTTAAAGATACCGACGGAGATGGTTGGACAGGTTCCCTTTTTTTCACTGCCGCCACAGAGCCGGGTCTGGGCTCAGAGATTTTCCTTGATGTGGAAACCGGCTTAGGACCCGGCTCTTTCTGAGCCAGCAAGGATTTGCTCTTTACCGATGCCATTTTTTTTGTCACGCTCGTAATGGGTCGAACTGGTTTCGCCTTGCGGAGCAGCCCCGGGATAGGTTGAGTATCGGATGTCTCCGCTGAAGGTCTCTTTGCCTGCAAGCCCTTGCCCCCCTTGGCAAAGGAAGGGCGGGGCGTTTTTTCAATGGTCTCTGGAGCCGATAAAGGGGGGGACGCTGATTCATCCTTCGGTAGAGGAGACTTAACAGGACCTGGTCCCTCTGGCCATAGCATCAGCCCAACAACGATGGCAACCACTAAAAAGGATCCGCATAGCCAGAGCCAGGGCCGGATGTTAGTATGCCGGGGCAGGTTACTCTCCTCATATACCGAGCTTAAGTCAGGAGCCCGTTCGAGCCGCCGTTCCCGGTCTGCCCGTTTCAGCGCTTCAAGGATGAATGACATGTCCCTCTCCCTTTTGGGACTGGTTGTATAACAGCGGGATGGAATGATCTGCTGTTCCCGTATTCAACTGGAGCAATGTCTGCTCCCCGACAATGCCATCCGCCTTTACGAAATGAGCGCGCTGAAAGTCCATTACCCGACTTTTCAACGTATCGTCAAACAGCGGGCTGGGTGATGGTGCATCCGGTCCGCCCTGCGTACCTTCGAGACGGTCCAACTGCGCCCTCAACCAGAGCACATCAGGACCGGTATCCCCCTCCTTAATTAGAGATGAGTTAAGCAGCGCCGGCCTCCATAGAAGGGTAAAATCACCGAACCAGAAGGGTTCTATCCCGGCCCGGTCCAAGGTTACCTGTTGAGCGCCGAAATCCAACGTTATATCCCTCTCTTCCATTAACACAAGTGCGGCATAATGCCTGCGCTGATTCGCATCGAATAATTTCAAAATTGCAGGACGGTTCAGATGACGCAGGGTTGTCCAGTTGCCCCTGCCGCGAAAACAGCGCAGGCCAACCTTGGTAGCTCGCTCACAGGCCGTCATCCCGGGTAAAACAGGGTATGCCGTCTGCCATTGTTTGAACAGGATTTCAAAGGCTGAATCTTTATCTGTTTTTACCTCCCCGGCCTCTAATAAATCGCCAAATAGAGTAGAATCGTCACCCACATCCTTACTTTCCGCCGCGCCTGAGCTATCAGAGGTCACACTTGTTTCCAAGCTTTCCGGGGGTGTGGCTTGCACCTCCCCTCCTGCTGGACCAACGGCTGGGGCAGACTTGGGCAATTCTTCCTCTGTCACGATCACCTGTTTAGGGATAATCGGCCAGTCTAAGAATTGCCAGCCCGCCCCCAAAAGGAGAAGCACCAGGAAGGCAACCGCCCATCCAAACAGCCTGCGGGGCCTTAATAAAAGTCCCGGACCGATTACCTCCGATGCGGCCTTGCGTACTAATCGCTTGTTAACGCGGTCGCGCTGTTTGGCATAGGCGCCAAGGAGGGCCCGATCGCAAATGGTGTTGATAACCCGGGGAACGCCTCCAGACAGCCTGTGCACCAAATGGAGTGTCCCCTTAGTGAACAACTGCCTTTTGCATCCGGCAACCTCTAAACGATGCTGGATATAGGCAGCCGTTTCATTCAGCAGTAACGGGGTCAAGTGATAGCGGGCCGTGATCCGCTGGCCTAACTGGCGCAGCTCAGGTCGTGCCATCATGGTCTGCAGCTCTGGTTGACCTATGAGGAGGATCTGCAAGAGCTTTTGGGTAGTCGTTTCAAGATTGGTCAACAAACGGACCTGCTCTAATACATCGGTGCTCAGGTTCTGGGCCTCGTCGATAATCAGCACTGTTCGACGGCCTTTGGCATGAATTTCCATAAGATGTAGGTTAAGCAAATCGATTAATACCTTGAGGCTTTCTGTGGCGGGTGGATATGAAATATTTAACTCATCGCAGAGGGAGGCAACTAATTCCAGGGCCGTCTGTTTTGGGTTCAGGACAAGGGCTGCTTCCACCCCATCGGGGACCTGCTCTAACAGAACACGGCACAGGGTGGTCTTGCCGGTCCCCACCTCGCCGGTCAAGAGGACAAAGCCACCCCTCTCACCTATCCCGAACAGGAGATGAGCCAAGGCCTCACGATGACGTTGGCTCATGAAGAGAAAACGGGGATCAGGCGTGAGAGAAAAGGGATTTTCAGTAAGACCAAAATATGCGCTGTACATGAGTCCTTTAGGGTTTGCCGAAAACCGGCTTCCTCTTTTTCAAAAAGGCCGCTATCCCTTCCCTTCCGTCGGGTTGATCCGCGGCACGGGATAAGAGATTTCGCTCATTTTCCAATTGGGTTTCAAGGGGGGTGTTGAAGGAATCGGTTATCAGCTTCTTGGAAGCAGCAAAGGAGCTGAGAGATCCTTTTTCAACCTGCCGGATCAGTTCAATCGCCCTATTCATACCATCTCCGTCACCCACAACCTCTGTCACTATTCCCCAGGACAGGGCCTTTTCAGCGTTTATCGGTTCATCAAATGCGGCAATTTCCAGGGCCTTAGCCATGCCTACCAATCTCGGCAGGGTATAGGTCCCCCCACCGTCAATACTCAGGCCATTTGATGTGTATGCCTGTCTGAGAACAGCCGATGCCTCCATAACCCTGAAATCGCAGGCGAGGGCCATGGAGAAGCCTCCTCCGGCAGCAAGGCCATTTATGGCTGCGACAACCGGTTTGGGCATACGCCGGATCTCTAAGATGGCCTGATGATATCGGGCCGCTAATCCATGGAAGGCTGCGCCATAATTATCTCCACATCCGTTTACCCATCTTAAATCGCCCCCTGCACAGAAGGCTTTCCCCTCTCCTGAAATCACTACTCCCGTTACACCTGTATCAAGTGCCAATTCTATCAAGGTATCGGCCACCAGGCGTACCATATCGAGATCAAATGAATTGAAGGCCTTTGGGCGATTTAGTATAACAAGGGCAATTCCGTCCGTTTTTCTCAGGTTTACCGGTTGTTCCATGCCTATTCCCCTCTTTGAAATAT
>CAZFSF010000024.1:0-2932 GCA_964522045.1 uncultured Desulfobacteraceae bacterium | reverse complement strand
TCCGTTTTTCTCAGGTTTACCGGTTGTTCCATGCCTATTCCCCTCTTTGAAATATTCTTAATTTAGTTATACGCAGAAATTATCATTGACTCTCAGACCTTATTTATATATGGAAAAGGGCGTTCGCGCAAGCCATTAACGCAGGATTGAGGAATTCCTGAATCCCTCAATTCCTAATTCATATCCGAAACATAGAGTTATTTCAATGGAAACCGTTCTACCCAGCCTTATCGATAAATACAACCGGCATCTCAACTACCTGCGTATATCGATCACAGACCGCTGCAATCTCCGCTGCCTATATTGCATGCCGCACGATGGCCTTGCCAAGCTGAGACATGAGGATATTCTTACCTATGAAGAGATTCTCCGCCTTGCCACCATTGCCGTAAGCTTAGGTGTGAATAAAATTCGCCTGACAGGGGGGGAACCCCTCATACGGAAAGGCCTATTCCGGCTCCTTCCCTCCTTGGCTGCGCTCCCCGGCCTCAAAGATATCTCCATGACGACTAATGGGATTTATCTGAAAGAAAACTTAAAAAAGATCAAATCAGCAGGCATGAAGAGGATCAATATCAGCTTGGATACCTTGCGCCGCGAGAGATACAGGAAAATAACAGGCTATGATGGCTTTGAAAAGGTCTGGGATGGGATACGGTCGGCAGAGAAACTCGGTTTCAATCCCGTAAAGATAAACATGGTGGTGATGCAAGGCATCAATGATGATGAAATCGTTGATTTTGCCAGGTTGTCACTGGATCATCCATACCATATCAGGTTTATTGAATACATGCCGAGCGGATTTGCCGATCAAGGAATACAATTGCACCATGTGCCAAACTCCGATATCAAAGATCGGATCATGAGGATAGGAAAACTGGACCAGGTTCCGCACAAGGAGATTGATGGACCCACTGTCCGTTTCAGGTTTGAAGGGGCGTCCGGAGAGATCGGATTCATCAGTCCTCTGACCCATCATTTCTGCCAGGAGTGTAATCGTCTCAGGCTAACGGCAAGCGGACACCTGAGGCCCTGCCTTCTTTCCGATCAAGAGATAGACCTGAAGACGCCGATGCGGGCGGGCGCTTCTGACAATGACTTAGCGCTAATCTTTTTGAAAACTGCTGAAAATAAACCCCGGGCCCACGGGTTGGTCTCAGAGCATTACGGTTCACTTTCGGGGCAGATGTCAGCAATCGGGGGGTAAGAGAAAAGTAGGCAGTAGGCAGAAACCGATAAGCTGAATTTTCATATTGAGACCTTTGAATATTCGTGCTTATTCGTGCCTGCCCCGTGCAATCTCGTAGAGCTATTTCACTGGGGTCATTCGTGGCGAAATCCTTAATCCAAAAAATACGTTAAAGCCCCAGCAATCGTGCTGCATTCAACCCCATGATCTGCTCCATGTGCGACGGAGATATCTTTGCAGAACTCATCTCGTTGAAATAGCGCTGCGGCCTCAGGAGGGGATAATCACTTCCGAAGAGGATCTTATCAAAGCCGACTATTTCCCCGCTTAACCTGTAAATATCGGGAATGTAAAGGAAAGGCGAGGCAGCAGTATCAAACCATACGTTTTTAAAGGCCTCCCTTACCTCCCTTTTCATCAGACCGTAAAACAGAAGCCCGCCACCCCAGTGCGCTAAGACAATCCGGTTTTGGGGATAAGCCTTGATAAAATCGTAGATCTGCAAAAGGGTGTTGTCCGTCTTTCCGGGATACTTGTGACCCACAGGCTCATTGGTATGGAGGAGGAAGGGGAGATCCCTTTGGGAACAGACGGCCATTACATCTTCTAATGCCTTAACCACTTCGGAAGTCAGCCCGGAGTTATAAACGGCTAACTCCCCCACACCTGAAAGCCCCTGGCTCAAGCACCGCTCCGCCTCTCCAGACCCCCCTGAAGAGAGCGGAGAAAAGCAGCAAAAACCCGTCAGTCGCTTCGGGTACTGCTGGATCGATTCGATGATATAATCATTGTGCCTCTTATAATGTTCGGCATGTTCCCAGGGAAACCCAAAAACAACCGAGCGTTGAACCTCGTCTTCATCCATGGTCCTGATCAGTTCCTTCACCCCCACAAGTTTTGCCTGGGGGGAGGAGTAGAGGGATTCAAATGCAGGCTCATCCGATGTGAATTTAAGCCTCTGATCCCTAAAAAAGGGCGGGAATATGTGGGTATGGAAATCTATAATCATTTCATCACAGCGGCTAAAGATTTGTTAAGTGGATCGGGCGCATAACCCACAATCTTGTCCCTGATCTTTCCGTTGCGGTCTACTACGAACATAGTGGGCACGGCCAGCCTTTCGCCTGCAAAATAGTCTTGCATCACCTTTTGATTGAAGCGCAAGACCGGATAGTTAATCTTGGACATTTTTTTAAAGTACCGTAGGTCCTTATCTGTAATCTGCTGTAGATCATCTATGGAAATTCCGAGGATAATTAGGCCCTCATCCCTGTATTTTTCTTGAAGCTTGATCAATAGAGGGATAGTCATCCTGCATGGCGGGCACCATGTAGCCCAGAAATCCAGGAGCACCACTTTGCCGCGGTATTGCTCTAAAGTCACAGTTTGACCCGAAAGGGTTGTGAGGGAGAAATCCGGAGCAGTGGCGTCTGCTTCAACCTCTTTCTGGCATCCTACGATCACCATTAATAAACAGAAAAAAATTAATACCCAGCTTTTTGATTTGTCTTTAAAATACATACATGTTCCTCCGGGATTTTGGATGGGTAGACTTTTTGCCCAATAATTATTCGTAATCGTTTACAGGTTCACAACTCAGAGATTCGAGAGTTCCGAACCCCCAACTCTCTGAACCTTTTTAATTATTATATAGAGCCAAAAATGTCAAAGGGTTACACAAAATCGATGCGAAAAAGACAGTTTTCGTTCAGGCACTATTTAACGATCTCTACTTGAAGTTGT
>CAZFSF010000023.1:0-25827 GCA_964522045.1 uncultured Desulfobacteraceae bacterium | reverse complement strand
TTCAGAAATGAGTCCCACTTGAGGCGGGATTAACCACAGGAATACATTGAAGTATTTCGAGTCCCGCTACAGCGGGACGGAAAATAGCCATTTATGGTTGGGCACTATCTAACCAATTCCGAAACGGGAACAACATCAAATTCCTCCTTCAGCCTATCCTGATATTTCTCAAGAGTCTCAAGGGTTTCATTGTGTGGATGACCGATTCCTATTGCAGAACCAAGGTTTCCTGCAATATCTAAAAGACGTTCAATCTGTACACCTATCGCTCTGGAATCTGGGCTATTGTCCAAAAATACGGTTCTTTCGGCCGTAGGTAGCCCGATTCTTTTTGCCTGATCGAAACCAACTGTCCTCATTGTGGTCCGGCTGTCAACATAAAAAAGTCCTCGATTTTTCAATTCCTGGAGAATGACCTGCATTTTCTCCCGGTTTTCTGTAAAAGAAGACCCCATATGGTTGTTTACCCCCTTTGCCCCTCTGATTTCTCTCAAGTTTTTGTTTAAAACTTGCAGAATATCCTTCTTATTCATCGAAAGAAGCAGAGCTCCGCGTCCGGGATCGACTGACGGATAATCCTTTGGCTCCATAGGCTGGTGCAGAATGATCTCCCGCTCTTTTTTGTTGGCCTCTCGTACAATGATATCAGTGAAGGGGGCAGAAGGGAGGATTGAAAAACTGAGTTCCAGATTCAACTTGAGAAACGAAAAAGCCAAGTCAGAATTATATCCCAAATCATCAATAATAATGGCAACTTTTGGTCGAAGATCTTCTTCTCGGATAGTGCTCCGAGGCAGGGGTTTACGGATTGTATAATAGGTTTTGTTTTTGACGCTTTGGGAATCGTTTGTTGATAAGTGTTTCTCTTCGTAGATAGGCGGAGATAACGTAATGGCAGTGGTCGAAATGTAGCAATATATACTCAGCAGAATGATAGAGATCAATAATGCAGGAAGGAATATCAGGAGAAAAAAACGCTTTTTCTTATTCATTGAGGAATTGTCAGGATCCCGACTTGATTTTTGAGAAAATGGTCCAGCTCTTCAGAAGCTGCAAGGCCTGGCGAACCTGGTTATCCCTCTCGAGAAGCATCTTGACTTTTTGGTGATTTTCATCCTTTGGTTTCTTTCCATCGGTTTTCTTGGTATTGCCATCTTCCAAAGGCATGTGACCTTTCAGGTCTTCTTCTCTGATAAAATGGGGGGACTTTTTTTCCGCTTTCTTTTCGGGGGCCACGAATGGCATCACAATATCTGGCGTGATCCCGCTTGACTGGATCGACTTACCGCTTGGTGTATAATAGCGGGCAGTGGTTAGACGCAGACCAGAGCCATCGGAGAGAGGCAAAATCGATTGTACTGAGCCTTTCCCGAAAGTTCTGGTACCTAAGATTATGGCCTTCTTATTGTCCTGCAGTGCCCCTGCCACAATTTCGGCGGCGCTGGCGCTCCCCCCGTTGACTAAGACAATTATGGGGTATTCCCTCTCATTTTTGTTCTTGTGGGCTGAGGCCTTTATATTGTGGGATTTTTCGCGCCCTCTGGTGCTGACGATAACACCAGAATCGAGAAATTGTTCGGAAACTTCTATGGCCTGGGATAGGAGCCCCCCAGGATTGTTCCGCAGATCTATGATCAAGCCTTTCAACATGCCGTCCTTTTCGAGTATCTCAAGGGCTGACGAAAGGTCGTTAGCCGTATTACTTTGAAAATTTGAAATCCTAATGTATCCAATACCTGGGGAAAGGGAGTAGTGCCGAACACTTTTCAGAGGGATAACTCCCCTTGTAATTGAGAGTTCCAAAGGCTTATCCATCCCTTCTCGCATAATGGTTAAGTTGACCTTGCTCCCTTCAGGACCTCTGATCTTCTTTACCGCCTCTATTAGGCCCATATCCTGTGTTGACTCACCCTCCACCTTAATTATTTTGTCTCCTGCCTTCATTCCTGCCTTATAGGCCGGCGTTCCCTCAATGGGAGATACTACGGTCAGAATCTTGTCCTTCATAGTTATCTCAACCCCTATCCCGGAAAAACTTCCCTTGGTCTCGGTCATCAGCTCTTTATATTCTTCCTTTGTCATAAAGGATGAGTGGGGGTCAAGACTTTGAACCATCCCTTTTATGGCTCCGTATATCAGTTTCTGAGAATCCTGGGGTTCAACATAGTTTTTTTCCACCTGTCTGAGCACTTCGGTAAATATTTCAATATTCTTGTATACCTCATCAGTATCGGCTTCGACCTTGGCGCTATTACCGTTAAGAAAAAGGAGTCCTCCCACAACGAGAGCTATCAAGGCAATATTTGCGACCAATTTTTTCTTGAGAATTAACATTTTCGGCTCCTTATCATTTGACGCCCTTCTATTTCCCGTCGGGCCGGTTTGCGAGGTGTTCAGTTAACAATATTTCCGTTCGAAGACTCCCCAATCCCGAGATCAGATTAGGAGAGATCTAATTAATTTGGCCGGCAATGGCAACAAAAAAATGCATATCAGAATTACGAATTGAGGAATTGACGAATTGAAATTTGAACTTTTTCCTTATCCTAATCTCTCAATCTTTACCCCGCCTGCCTAATGGAATCTATTTTCTGCCTTTATTCCATCGGGGTTAAAGCGGTTTTTGCATTTATTTAAACAGGGCCTAAATTCACAATCCCTCAATTTGCTCCCATACAGTTATTTGAGCTTTAACCACTCTTGGGGCTTCAGGCTTTTTCCAGCCCTTCTGATCTCAAAGTAGAGCTTTGCACCCCCTGAAGCTCCCCTCCCCCCTATCTGGCCGAGGACGTCTCCCTCTTTTACCGCATCCCCTTCTATCTTATTCCTTTGGGAAAGATGTGCTGATACGGTAAAAAACCGTGACCCGTGGTTGATAATGACAAGCTCACCGTAGCCTTTAAGCCTTCCTGAAAAGGCGACAACCCCTGGGAAAATGGCCTTTACATCTGAATTCGGAACCCCTTCAATAACAATTCCCTTATACCCTCCCGGCCTTGCGGATCCAGGGATCTTTTGATCTCCAATTACCTTCCCTTTAAAGGGGTAAGGGAGTTTACCTCTAAAGTCTTCAAAATGACAAGGCCGATTTGTTTGGTGATTATCTCTTTTCTCAATATTTATTAGAGTCTCTTTCAGGCCTTCTGCTGCGGTTTGTAACTCCAGAACTGCTGTTTCATAGAATTCCTTTTCATTGTGGATTTTCATCAAACAAAGGACTTTATTCTCAAGCTCTTCTTTTAATGACATCAGACGAACCTTATTTTCACTGCTAATCTTTCTGATATCAGTTAGCCTTGCCTCTGTCCTCGAAATCTCCTCCTGATGTTTTTGTGCTTGCCTTGCCGCTCTGATCAGGGCCATCCTGTCTTCTTCCATGATGGCCCTGAGATATTTCACCCTCCGCCAAAACTGGGAAATATCCGTTACCTTGGCCAAAGTCCTCATATAGCCCACTCTGGTGTGCTTATACAGTTTCACCAGTTTCCTCGAAACCTTAATCTCAATATCTTTTGATGAATCCTTCAAAGCTGCTAACTTCCGCCTAAGCGCATCGATGTTGGCCTCTCCACGATGTAACTTCTTACCTAATTCATCCACTGCACCTCTCTTTTTTGCGACCTCCTCCTCTAAACTAGCCAACTCGCCTAACAGATCTTTCTCCTGTGAGTCGATTTCCCCAAGTTTTTGCTTTTCGCTTGAGAGTTTGAGCTCGATTTTCTTGATCTGCCCTTGATTTCTATTAGACGCTCGTGCTGCATCGGAATGAGCAAATTTTAATAACATACCAAGATTTATTATAAAACTCGACAGAATCAGGAATGTCGCCAATTGAAAAAAGATTTTTTTCTTCATACTTCAAAAAAACGGCCTATGGCGATAAAGCTGCCTATCACCCCTAAGACCGTGCCTAAAATAAGGATTAAAATCAGATATCCGGCGGGTAGGAATACAAAATCAAGGGGAGTAAGGCCTAAAAGGAAGATATCCTTTGTAGGGATAATGAGATAGCCTAAAAAGAGCGTCAGGATAGCTAAAATTCCGCCTGACATGCCTTGGATCATTCCCTCAAACAAAAATGGTGATTTGACAAACCAGTCCGTAGCCCCTACTAATTTAAGTATTTCAATCTCATCTTTACGTGAATAGATAGTCAACTTAATGGTGTTGGTGACTATGAAGACAACACATAAACATAAAAGGCCCCCTATTATAAAGCCGATTAGCCTGACTATGTACAGGAAACCTTCAAGCCTCTTTAGCCATTCCTTACTATATTGCACCTCTTCGACACCATCTAATTTCTCCAGTTCTCCTTTTATTTCTTCAGGATTAACTCCATGAGCCCCTTTGTTCTCAAAAAATATTTCATATGACGCAGGAAGCGGATTACGCTCTAAACCACTTAAGAACCCTGTATCGTCCCCTAAGGCGGCTTTCAAATCTTTCAAAGCCTCTTCTTTGGAAATGAATCGTTTAATTTCTGCTCCAGGTAGAGCTCTGATGAAGGAATCGACTTTGTCCCTCCTGTACTCACTAATTCCATCCTTAAGGTAAATTGACATGGAAAGGGCAGTTCCACATCGCTGAAGCCAGTTGTTAAGGTTACCAAAAAGCAACAAAAAGGCGCCTAAAATCAACAGAGACGCGACTATAGTACCCAGGCTCAGGATATGAACACTCAGGTTTTTCCTTATATTCATAAGTGCCTGTCTTATAAAATAGGACCTCAATTTCGGCTTTCTTAATTCTTTATTTTTCACTTTAATGCCATCAGCGTTGAAAGCGGCTTTTCACAGGCACACTAAAGTGTGCCCTCGGAGATATTTCCATGATTCAAGACGATTGTTCTGCAGTCCGTATCTTCCAGCAGTTCCTGACTGTGAGTGGCAACAACTACAGTGGTACCCTTCCGATGTATGCTCTTGAACAGCTCCATTATTTCCATCGTCAGCTTCGGATCTAAGTTCCCTGTTGGCTCATCGGCTAAGAGAATCAGGGGATCTTTTACGATTGCTCTTGCGATAGCCACCCTTTGTTGTTCTCCTCCAGACAGCGAAAGGGGATATGCCTTCTCTTTGTTGGCCAGACCCACCAATTTGAGTGTTTGATGGGTCTTTTTCCTGATAAACTTTGGCTGTAGGCCGATGACCTCCAAAGCAATGGCCACGTTCTCAGATACCGTTTTCTTGGGAAGCAACTTAAAATCCTGGAACACAAAGCCGATCTTCCGACGCAGGAGATCAAGTTTTGGTCTGCTGATCCTACTCAGGTTGATAGAATTTATAAGTATGTAACCACTGGCGGGTTTTTCGGCTCCGAAGATCAATCTGAGAAGGGTGGTTTTCCCGGCGCCGCTCGGGCCGGTCACAAAAACAAATTCTCCTCGGCGAATTCTCAGCCTGATATTATTTAGCGCGACATTGGGGCCGAATTTTTTGGACAGGTCAAATAGCTGAATCATGTTTCGTCATTTATCATTCGTCATTGCTCTTTCTTCATTTGATGCTGAGCGGCCATACTCCTGGACGGCTCATCCATCGGACTATTTCGAAATGTCAAATATCACTTTAACTTCATCCACTTACACCTAATAAGTCCCCATGGCCCTCTGTAGCCTGGCCCTGGCCACATGATACTGAAACAGCGCATTAAAGTAAAAGACTCGCGCATCGGTCAAATATCTCTGGGCATCAAGTACTTCGGTTGAGGTGCTTACCTGGGCCTTATAACGTTCCTGGCTGACCCTCAGATTTTCTTCACCCTGTTCGACGGCCTTACGGGTAATCGGGATATTAGTCTCGGCTGTTTCTATATTTAGCACCGCGTCTTTGATTTGAAGCTGTATATCTTCTTCTAATTGCATCTTGGTCTTCAAGAGTTCATTCTTGACGCTTTCCTGCTCTTTTACTCCATAATAGGTCTTGCCCCATTCCCAGAATGTCCACTTTAAAGCAGCTTGTGCCGCCCAGTTGCTTGGCTCGTGCCCGCTACCTCCATTCACGGAAGCGGTGTCTCCCTCCTTTGTATATTCCCAAACAAACACAACCTCGGGATAGTTTTTGCTCTCGACGAGCCTTATCGCCTGGTCTGTCTGGAGAAGGTTGTTCTCTATGAGCTTCATTTCGGGGCGGTTCCTGAGGGCCACTTCGAGGTATTCCTGAAAGTCCCCCTTCTGCGTTTCATGGACCTTGATATCTACGACATCTATCTCGGCGTTGACAGGCCTGGACAAAATCGTATTTAATTTAGAGCGGGCCAATCGGGCCGCATTTTGGGCTCTGATCAAGTTGTGCTTGGCATTGCTCGCTTCCACTTCTGACTGCAAAAGGTCATTTATGGGAATCATCCCTACCTTGTAAAAATTACGCGCTACCTCGGCATGGGATTCCAGGGCCTGAGCCGCCATCTGCGCCGTCTCCACGGCATTGTCCGCCGTAAGGATATCGATGTAAGCTGTTTTTGCATTTAGGGCCAGATCGAGGGTCTCCAATTGCACCTCTAACTCGGACTGATCGATGCCCAACTCGGCAAGCCTGTATGAACTGATCAAGGCAAATCCGGTAAAAACAGGTTGTGTTACAGTCCCTTTCCACTGATAATTATTCAAGCTCCCAATTTCAGTATTAAAGGCCTCTGTCGTCAGCATGTTCTTCCACCCATACCTGGTGTAACCATATGATGTGCTCAATTTAGGGAGGAAATCGGCCCTGGCCTGGTTCTTTACATATTCGGCCTGGTCGATGGTTTCCTTCTTTGCCTTGAGTCTCCAGTTATTGGCCAATGCCTCCTTGACACATTGGTCCAGGGTGTAGACTTTTTTATCCGCTGCCAGCCCGCCTCCGGGGAAGAAAGTCAGGGACAAGATGAAAAGCACCCCTGAGCAGACAAGAGAAGTTTTGACCTTCATTTCCTTTTCCTCCATTTCCTTTTATATCGTTGGATATTCATTAAAACAGGGCCCGAAGGATGTCAATGTAAACTTTGGCACCCATGGAAAAAGTCCTTTTTACATGGATTCAGTCCCGCGCATCGCGAGATAGGGATCCAGGAATCGCAAATTATTGTAAATGGTTGGAACTAAGGGCGTTGCTCCAAATCCTGAAGTTTTCGACTTTGTAAAAGACTAACGAACTCTTGGGTGCGGTTGTGGATTCGGAAAAGGGTACTCCGGTGGAAATCAATATGGTGAAGGGCTTTACTACCTGGGGCTACGCCAAGGGGGTATTTAGAGATTGGGCAGAACTGTTGACAGAATCATTAGCGCACGAAAAGCGGAAATGAAGCGATCCTATGGACTGGCCAAAGAGAAGGATAACCTCCGAGAGGGTGATTTTTGATCTGTGAATTAAGAGTTGATTTCATGACGAAAGAGAGTATTATGAGAGTAACCAAATAAAAAGGAGACATCTTGAAAGCACTTCTGATCTACCCTGAATTCCCGGACACATTCTGGAGTTTTAAGCACGCACTTAAATTTATTCACAAAAAGGCCGCCTTCCCACCACTTGGTCTGCTCACATTAGGCGCGATGCTGCCTGAAGAATGGTCAACCCGCTTAATTGATCTGAATGTTAAACCAGTCACCGAAAGGGATCTGGCATGGGCTGATGCTGCCTTTATAAGCGCGATGTCCGTTCAACGGGATTCAGCTCATCAAATCATTGCCCGGTGCAAGGAGGAGGGGGTTAAGGTTGTTGCTGGAGGACCGCTCTTCACCAGCGAGTATGAGGAGTTTGATCAGGTAGATCACTTTGTGCTCAATGAAGCCGAACTTACCCTGCCTCTTTTTTTGGCGGACCTGGAACGGGGATCTGCTAAGCCAAGCTACAAGACTTCCGAATTTTCCAACATCTCGACAACACCGGCTCCCAGATGGGAGTTGGCTGATATGAAGCGATATGCCTCAATGAATATCCAGTTTTCAAGGGGTTGCCCCTTTGATTGCGATTTTTGCAACGTGACGGCCCTTTTTGGACACAGGCCTCGCATTAAGAGTTCCGGGCAGGTTATTGTAGAGTTGGATGCCCTTTACGGGCTGGGATGGCGTGGGCAGGTCTTTTTTGTGGATGACAACTTCATAGGCAACAAGAGGTATCTCAAAACACAACTCTTGCCGGCGTTGGTTGAATGGCGAAAAGACAAAAAAGGAATACGTTTTAATACGGAAGCCTCTGTAAATCTGGTCGATGACAGACAATTGATGGAGATGATGGTTCAAGCCGGGTTTGATACGGTCTTTATAGGGATCGAAACACCTGATGAGGAGAGCCTGGCTGAATGCAACAAAAAACAGAACAAAAACCGCGATTTGATCGAAAGTGTAAAGCGTATTCAACGAGCGGGATTACAGGTGCAGGGGGGCTTTATTGTCGGGTTCGACAGCGACACTCAATCTATTTTTCAACGGCAAATCGATTTTATCCAGAAAAGCGGGATCGTGACCGCAATGGTCGGTCTGCTTCAAGCCCCTGTTGGCACAAGGCTCTATGAGCGTTTAAAGCAGGAGGGACGATTGCTCGGTCATACATCCGGAGATAATGTGGATGGCACCACGAACATCATCACTCGAATGGATCTTGATACGTTGCGCGAGGGTTACAGGAACATAATGCAACATATCTATTCGCGCAAGCACTACTATCGGCGGGTCAAAACATTCCTTAGAGAGTATAAGGCGCCAAAGATCAAGATTCCACTCGACTATCAGAGTATCCTTGCCTTCCTTCGGTCCAACATCCGCTTAGGCATTATTGGCAGCGAGCGATTACAGTACTGGGGGCTTTTGTGGTGGACACTCTTTCGTCGACCCGGGCTCCTCCCATTGGCAGTTACTTTTGCTATTTACGGGTATCATTTCCGGAAGGTCAGCAATTCACATATCGTTTGATAGACTGGCAGTGTTCACAGGTTCAAAGGCAATCTTTCTAAGAAAAAATCATCAATCGTCAATTTGAATGGTGTATTATGGCTTTTATTACTGTTGACCAGGAGAAGTGTAATCAGGACGGTATCTGTGTGGCAGAATGCCCGGCTCAGGTAATCCGGATGGATTCTAAGAAAGACTATCCGTATTCCACGACCGATTTTGGGGATTTCTGCCTGAGGTGCGGTCATTGCGTAGCCGTATGTCCCACAGGCGCCATGAGCCTCGACTGGCTTGACCCGGACGTGTGCCGACCGATCAAACAGGAATTGGGCGTGACACCAGAACAGGCTGAACAGTTTTTGTGCGGAAGGCGGTCTATCCGGACCTTTAAAGAAAAGAGTGTGCCACGGACCGTCCTGGAAAAACTCCTCGAAGTTGCCTGTTCGGCCCCATCGGCCAAAAACCAACAGCCCTGGCACTGGATAGTGGTAGAGGACCCCGCCGAGGTCCGGCGTCTGGCCGGCATGGTTGTCGACTCGATCCGGAAGGCCATCAAGAAAGCTCCGGAAGAAGCGGAAACCATGGGGCTTCCTCGAGTTGTTGCTTCCTGGGATGAAGGATATGACCGCATTTGCAGGGGGGCGCCCCATGTCATCGTGGCGCACGCTGACAAAAAATGGCCTTTCAGCACGGAAGACTGCACATTGGCCATCAGCCTTCTGGATTTATATGCGACAAGCTTGGGACTTGGGGCCTGTTGGGCCGGCTATTTCTATAAGGCGGTAAATGCCTATCCCCCGTTATTCGAGGCCTTGGGGCTCCCCTCTGATCACCTGGCATTTGGCGCAATCATGGTGGGCTATCCCAAATTCAGATATCAGCACATCCCCCCCCGCAATCCGCCCCGGGTGGCCTGGGTTGGATAGGACCTAACACGCGAAAATAGCATCTGGAAAACGGTTCAGTTTTTTCATGCCATAGCGGTGACCACCCGGGTATTTCCAACCCGCAATCCTCCCCTTTAAGATATCTGTTTTTTTATCTCCATATCCTGGGCCTGGGCCACTGTGATGGCAATAACATTGACAACGTTTTCCATGTCTGTGGCCCGGTGAAGGACATTGAATGGTTTGCTGATGCCCATCAGAAGGGGACCCACTGCCTTGGCGCCACCCAGCCGGTCCAGGAGTTTGTAGGCCACATTGGCAGCAGCCAGTTCAGGAAAAACAAGGACATTGGCTGGACCTCCCAGACGATTGAAAGGGTACTCCTTTTCCAGAATTTCGGCGACCACAGCGGTATCTGCCTGCATCTCGCCATCGATGATCAGGTCAGGGGCCTTCTCTCGGGCCATCAGCACGGCCTGTCTGGACCTTTCCGCATCGGGGTGGCGTGTATCTCCGAAATTGGAAAATGAGATCATGGCCACTCGTGGGATTACGTCAAAGAACCTGGCCATTTCCGCCGCTAAAATTGCGATTTCCGCCAGGTCACTTGAACTCGGAGTTATGTTCACCGTAGGATCGGCAAAAAATAGTGTATGACTCTTGGAAATCATGAGATAAAGCCCGGAAACCTTTGAAGCGTCTTTCCGGCTCGGGATTACCTGAAGAACGGGGCGCATGGCGTCAGGATATGACCGGGCAATGCCGTGGACCTGTCCGTCCACCAGGCCTTCCTGCACCATCATGGCGCCAAAGATGTAACGGTTACGCAACTGGCGCCCGGTTTCAGCCATGGACCATCCCTTCCGGCCACGCAGGTGAAACAGTTTTTCCACAAAGCGGTCTAAGTGCGGGCTTTTCATATTATCCTCAATCTCTATGCCATCAAGGGGAACGTGTAACGCTTCTGCCAGATTCCGGATCTCCTCCTTATTTCCGAGGAGTACGGGCTGACATATTCCCTCCCGCGCAGCCTGATGAGCAGCTCGCAGGATAACGGGGTGGTTCCCCTCAGGCAGGACTATGCGCTTGGGATTGAGCTGGGCCCGGATGATGACCTTCCGCATGATTTCCCGTTCTGGACCGAGCCTTGCCTCCAATTCCTGAATGTACTCAGTCTTGCCCTTCAGTCGGATCCTCGCAACACCGCTTTCAACGGCAGCTTTTGCCACTGCAGGGGCCACTGTGAGCAGGACCCGGATATCTAAGGGCTTTGGAATGATGTATTCCGGTCCAAACTGAATGGGCTTCCCCCCATAGGCCCGAATGACCGAATCGGAGACATCCTCACGGGCCAGGTTGGCCAGGGCACTTACCGCTGCAATTTTCATCTCTTGGTTGATGGCGGTAGCCCGAACATCCAGGGCGCCCCGGAAAATGAAAGGAAATCCGAGGACGTTGTTTACCTGGTTGGGGCAGTCAGATCGACCCGTCGCTACGATCGCATCCGGCCGGGCAGCCTTGGCCTCCTCATAGCCGATCTCCGGGTCAGGATTGGCCAAAGGGAAAATGATCGGTCTTTCTGCCATGAATGAAAGAAGTTCAGGCGTAAATGCCCCCTTCACCGAAAGACCGACCAGGACATCTGCCCCCCTGACCGCGTCTGTTAGGGTGCGTCTGTCGGTGTCATTGGCAAATTTTTCTTTATATGGGTTCATACCCCGTTTGCGGCCTTTGTAGATAACGCCCTTGGAATCCACGAGAAATAGATTTTCCTTCTTTGCGCCCAAGGTGATATACATTTGGGCACAGGCTATGGCAGCCGCGCCTGCGCCATTGACGACTACCCGCAGGTGCTCCATACGCCGTTCGGTCAGTTCGCAGGCATTCATCAGGGCTGCCGCCGAGATAATGGCGGTGCCGTGCTGATCGTCGTGGAACACGGGGATGGACATCCTTTTCATAAGCTGTTCTTCGATATAGAAGCAATCAGGGGCCTTGATGTCCTCCAGGTTTATGCCGCCGAATGTGGGCTCCAACAGCTCTATGGCGCGGATGAACTCATCCGGATCGCTTGTATTGACCTCTATATCAAAGACATCCAGATCTGCAAACCGTTTGAAGAGGACGGCCTTTCCCTCCATCACCGGCTTCCCGGCCAGGGGACCGATATTCCCCAGGCCAAGCACGGCAGTCCCGTTTGTAATGACGCCGACCAGGTTGCCACGGATGGTGTAATCAAACGAGCGCTCCTCGTTTTCCCTGATCTCGAGACAGGGGACGGCAACGCCGGGAGTATAGGCCAGGCTTAAATCCGATTGAGAGAAGCACGGTTTGGTGGGCGTTACCTCTATCTTGCCGGGTCGAGGTTCTTTGTGATAGCGAAGCGCATCTTTCTGGAGCGTCATGGTCGCATCTCCTTTCGATTTGTGATGGGCGGTGGGAGCCTCCCATAAATAAATATGCAATGTCCAATTAGACCCAGGTCACAAACCCCGAAGACTGAAATCACCTAAGGAAATTGCCTACACCCATCTTATCAATTTTGTATCAGATTGCAAGTTGCCTTTCATAGACGTGTATAATATACAGCTTGACATTTGAATATGAGTCTCGTAAAATAATAACTGGTAATACCACCTGCCACCAAGGAGAAATGCATGCAGCAACTTCTCAAACCTATCCGCACTGAAAGTCTCAAAGATACATTTGTCAAACGCTTTGAAGAGCTGATACTATCTGGAGCTTTTCCAATAGGCCAGAAACTTCCTTCTGAACGTGAACTTGCCTTGCGGCTGAATGTCAGTCGGCCCGTCGTCCATGAGGGACTGGTTGATCTGGCCGCCAAGGGGTTGGTTACCTTAATTCCCAGGGTTGGGACGATTGTCAACGATTATCGCAGAGAAGGTTCCCTTTCTCTACTGACCTCCCTGGTCAATTACCACCAGGGCGATTTGGAGCCGGAGCTTTTCACCAGTCTGCTGGAAATGCGGTTTCTGTTTGAAGTTGAAACGGCGAGACTGGCAGCCATACATCGAACTCAAGATCAGCTTGAATCACTTGGCCGTTTGCTTCAGGAAGAAGAAAATGTCAATTATCATGATGATGCCCGAATCAGTGAATTGGATTTTGATTTTCACCATCTTGTGGCATTGTCATCGGGTAATCACATCTATCCTTTGCTGCTGAATTCATTCAAACAGTGTTACCTCAACCTCGCCGGTCAGTTTTTTTCTGATCAAAGTGTTGTGCCGGAGGTATTCGCTTTTCACCAAGAGATGGTCTGTGCCTTGGAAGAGAATAATGAAAAGAAGGCGGCGCAGATTATGAAAAGCATGCTGGCCCATGGGGCAGAGCACTTGAAGAAAAGCTTAAAGCCTTTGCCACTAACCGATGCCACTAAATATGGAGGTTAAATACCATGAGTACTGCAGCCCTCCCAAAATTCGACCATAGTATCAAAGAGCCCCAGGGTTTATCCCCACGCATTCAATGGCTGCGGGATTACTATTTTAGGGGTACCGAGCGGGCCTGGAACAACGAATTTGTCGCCTGGTCCACCGGGACGGCCTGGGATGTTCAGTTCAACGAGATGAATTTTTTCATTGTGCCGGAAACCTATACCCTGCTGCAGACACTGCGGGGCTCTTATCGTCAGGCAGCCAGAGGGATAGAACTGGACAAAAATTTCTGGACCTGGAGTCAGGTGGAACGACGAGCCTGGTTTGTTAAAGAGGTTATGGTCCGATACATGCCCAAAGAAGTTTTGCCGGGTGATCTGATTGCCGGCGGTCGCTTTAATATCCAGACATCTTTGTGCTTAGACAAAAGAGAGCAGCGAGCTTTTGACAGGGCACTACTCGGCAAAAAAGGGGCCCGAGACGGCATGAAATGGTTTCATGACCACGGCTACGGCAATGCCGGCGCCACCAGCGGGCACCTGATCCCGGACCACGAACGGGTCTTGAAAATCGGGTGGAAAGGGATTCTGGCCGACCTGGAATCCAGATACAATCAATTGAGCGACCGAGATAAGGGCGGGGTTAGGGGTTCACAGTTAAAGGCCATGATGACGGCCGCAACCATGCCGGGTGATCTGGCAGCCGGTTACGCGGATCTTTGTCTTGATCTGGCCGCCGGCCAAACCGATATCCACCGTCGGGAGGAACTTCTCCACATGGCGAAAATCCTGGCCCGGGTTCCCTGGGAGCCTGCCCGAACCTTCTGGGAAGCCTTGCAGGCCCTGTGGATCAATCACATGCTGATCATGAGTGACGAAAATTACCCGGGCCCCGGAACATCTTTCGGTCGCATTGACCAATACCTTCTGCCACACTGGGAGTATTCTCTGTCCCATGGAATGACGCGGGAATTTGGCAAAGAAATACTAAAATGCTTCTGGATGCACTGCAATACCGTTTATGATGCCATGATTCGCAACGGAAACCAGGGCATCACTTCCGGGTTTGGTCAACTGATCACGCTGTCGGGTATGGGGGCCAATGGTAAAGATATGACGAATGAACTGACCTATGCCATTCTCGAGGTCATCGACGAGATGAGCCCGATTCTGGAGCCCAAGCCGAACGTGCGACTGCATCGAAATTCTCCAGATGAATTGTTAGATAAAGTGGTTGAAATGATCTCCGTCAGCCAGGGATCGCCTTTTCTGCTGAACTTTGATGAGCGCTCCATGGCCGGTATGATGCTCGAAGCCAGAAAGGCGGATCTCAGCCATCTAATCAATGAGCATAATGTTCATGATTACGCACCGGTAGGCTGTCTTGAAAACACCATGGCTGGAAACGACCGCTCTGGGACCGTGGACGTCAACCTCAACCTGCTCAAGGCGGTCGAACTGGCCCTCAACGGAGGCAAAGATCTAATTCCTTTTTTTAATCCCATGACTGGCAAGGAAGAAGCAGTCAACCAGGATGGGCCGTACACCGGTGAGACGACCCGCTGCGAAACCTGGGACGATTTCTGGCAGGCCTATGTCAGACAGACCGAATATATCATCCAGAAAAGCGTTGAGGTTTATGAGACATCGGAATCGCTCAGGGCAAAATATTTCCCTACACCCTATCTGTCCTGCCTGGTCAGGGGCTGTGCCGAAAAGGGCCTGGATATAACCCGCGGTGGTGCGGAAATTAATTTGACCACGCTTGAAACCGTTACCTATGCCACGACCGTTGATTCCCTGTTGGCCATCAAATACCTTGTTTTTGACCAGAAGAAATGCACCATGGCCGAGCTCATCAGTGCCTTGAAAGACAACTGGCAGGGACATGAAGTGCTTCAGGCCATTGCCAAAAATAAAGTCCCTAAATACGGACGCGATGATGACGAGGCCGATACCATGGCCCGAAAGGTTATGGATCTGTGGTGCAACGAGACCTGGAAACACAGGACCGCTTCAACCGGGAGGCGGTTCAGGCCCGGCATGCTCAGCTGGAATTACTGGGCCGGGGACGGTTTCGTCATGGCCGCCAGTGCCGACGGCAGACCCAAAGGGCAATTTCTGTCCAACGCCATTTGTCCTTCAAACGGTGCGGATATCAACGGCCCCACGTCCAATGCCAACTCCGTGGGTAAGGTGATGGGCGGCAAGGCCGCCGACGGTAATGGCGATTGGGGCGAATATTTTAACTGTCTGCCCAACGGCGCAAGCCACACCATCACCTTTAACCCGTCGATTGTCCGGGATCCCGAGCACAAAGAAAAGTTCAAGGCCTTTTTGAGGGGCTATTGTGAAAACGGCGGCAGTGCTTTGCAGACCAACATGCTTGATCCGGATGTGCTGCGCGATGCCCAGAAGCATCCGCAAGACTACCGCCACCTGCTGGTCAGAATAACCGGTTATAACGCCTACTTTACGGCCGTGGGCAAAGAGCTGCAGGATGAAGTCATACAGAGGGTGAGTCATGGGAGGTTTTAGTTTTGTTTCTCCACAGGGTGGTTAAGCTCCTAACCAAATATCTATTATGAACAGTAACTGCAACCATTGAAAGCCAATATTTTGGAAATCCAGCGCATGTCAACTGAAGACGGTCCCGGTCTTCGCACCACCATCTTTTTTAAAGGGTGCACTTTGAACTGCCTGTGGTGTCACAATCCTGAAAGTATTTCACCTCAACCCCAGGTCCACTGGATCTCAAATCAGTGCATCGGCTGCAAGACCTGCCTCGAGGTATGCCCGGAAGGGGCGTTGGCATTTACCGCAGAGGGCAATCGCGTAGACCGCAACCGATGCACCGGCTGTGGCCTGTGCGCCGAAGAATGCCCGGCAACCGCCCTGGAACTCTTAGGGCAGTCATGGGAACTGGATGACCTGGTTGCCGAAATAATCAAGGACCGAACTTATTTTGAGAAATCCGGTGGCGGCGTGACCCTGAGTGGCGGAGAGCCGACCCTGCAGGCGCCCTTTAACCGTGAATTATTAACAAGACTAAAGGAAAGCGGCATCCACACGGCCCTGGACACCTGCGGCATGTGTTCTCGCAAAGCCTTAGAAGGACTGCTGCCATATTTGGATTTGCTGCTATTTGATCTGAAGGAAATTGATCCGCAGAAACACCGGAGATTTACCGGCACAACCAATGAAAAGATTCTTGAAAATCTTATCTATGTGCGCGATTGGATGCGATCCAATGGCCGCCCCAAGCAACTCTGGATCAGAACACCGATCATCCCTGATGCAACGGCTACCGGTGAAAACATCAGAGGGATCGGAAAGTTTATTGCCGGTAACCTGGACGGCCTGGTGAATCGGTGGGAGCTGTGTGCTTTTAACAATCTTTGCAAAGACAAATATCTGCGCCTGGATCTTGACTGGGCGTACAGAGACTACGAGCTGTTGACCAAGCTGCTGATGGAAAAAATTACGGCCATTGCCAGAAACTCGGGGGTTGATCCGGCCATTGTTCTCTGGAGTGGGTCAACGAAGTTGGAAGTTAATGCTGCCTGAATTGGGATAAGGGCCCTCTTTGGTAATTCTAATTAGAATGGGAGAAATGGTTTGATGAAGACACTCTTCACCGAACAGGAAATGAAGGCATTTGCGCCTGCGGAAAAGATAGGTCTGGTGGCCTGTGTCAATCCGGACGGACTGCCGCATATTTCCCTGATTACATCTATCATGGCCCCCAAACCGGGACGGCTGACCCTGGGGCAGTTCTGTAAGGGGTTAAGCAAACAGTATATCCAGGAAAATCCTAACATTGCCTTCTTGATCATGACCATGGATAAAAAGATGTGGCGGGGGCGGGCGAAATGGACCCATCTGAAAAATGATGGCCCGGAATACGAGCGCTACAATGAAATCCCCATGTTCCGGTATAATACCTATTTCGGCATCAATACCGTTCACTATTTAGACCTCATCGAGACTTCCGAAGGCGAAGATCTTCCCATGTCCAAAATAGTCCTGTCCGCCATACTGACCAAACTGGCAAAGGCCTTTATGACAACAGGGGTTAAAGATCGGATTCTCAAGCCTTTTGCAGAGGATCTTTTCAATCAGCTCGATTCTCTTAAATTCATTGTTTATGTAGGGCCGGATGCATTTCCAGTCATTGTACCGGTGATCCAGTGCCAGGCGGCGGACAGCCGCCGGCTGGTATTTTCTCCAATGGCCTTCAAGGATGAACTCCTGCGCATTCCACGAGAAGCCATGGTCGCAGTGTTCGGTTTGACCATGAAAATGGAAGACGTGCTCATTCGAGGTCCCTTTCGGGGCTTTGACCGGATAATGGGATTCAAATTTGGAACCATAGACATCGAATGGGTGTATAACTCCATGCCGCCGGCGCATGGGCAAATTTATCCGGAGGTGGAGTTGAAGCCGTTGATTGATTTTAGTTAATAACGATTTTGCCCTAATGCCCTTTCGGAGATATCCTGTATGAGGAAACAGCCTTTTTTTCGTCGTGTTATCTTCCCCATCATACTTGTCATGGGTGTCATGATCCTTTCCGTAAATCTTTATGACGTCTCCCGCCACATCGAAAACCGCACCCTCCACCTCATACTCTCAAATGGCAGTGCGATCTTCATGTTTATCAGCATCTGGTTAGGGGCATTTTTTGCCAATACGATAGCCTTCTTCAGGGGAGCGACCTTCCGAGAGCGTCTTCTGGTCTGCGTGGCAACGCCTGTTGTGTGGTGCGCCAAGATTCTTTACGGGTGTTGGGGCCTCTATTCCGTGGGCGAATTCCTTTTTCTATTCCTGCATCATTTCATCATCGGCTGCCCGTTAGTGGCGTTGTTATGCATGGGGATTTCAGAAATCTGGTGTCGAATTATTGCCAGAAAAAAAACCGGCGATATATCGCTGAAAGTATTTGCGCTGAGTAACACCTCGTTGCTCCTCATCAGCTTAACCACGGTTTTTTTGATGCTCTGGAATGGCGGCCATTCATATTACTATCTGTACATGGACGCATACACCAAGTTATTTTTGTAAGGATATGGGGGATGAGATTTTTGGCTAAGAATTTTCTACGATTTGGACCGAGACAAAAAACAATCAGTCTGATTATCTGGCTCGCGATATCTCCTTTGATAATTGTATGTTTCGTCCCGGTTGATCTTTTTGCTCAGCTAAAAGGTCCGAATATCATTTTTATCCTCACGGATGATCATCGCTGGGATGCCATGAGTAGCATGGGCCATCCGTTTATCCGGACACCGAATCTGGACAGACTCGCCGATGAGGGCATCCTATTTGAAAATGCCTTTGTGACAACTTCGCTGTGCAGTCCTTCCAGGGCGAGTTTTCTCACCGGCCAGTATCCTCATCGGCATGGGGTGATGACCAACCATACGCCGTGGGATAACCACAACACAACCTTTTTAGAATTGCTGAAAGAATCGGGATATGAAACCGCTTTTATCGGAAAATGGCACATGCCTGGTAAGGGATTACCTAAACTGAGAGGACTCGATCATTTCATTTCTTTTACCAAGGAAGGCGGTCAGGGCATTTACTACAGTTGTCCACTGATCATCGACGGTGTGGAAACCGAACGGAAAGGCCAATACATCACCGAAGACCTGACGGATTTTGCCCTGAAATTTATTGAAAAAAAACGTGACACCCCATTCTGTCTCTACCTTTCCCACAAAGCGGTACACTTCGGGTTTCGGCCCCCGCCGCACCTGAAGGGTATCTATAAGGATGTTGATTTAAAGCTTCCGCCCGAATCCGACACCTGGATAACCTACACCAACAACAATCCCTTCGTGGGAGCCCTGTTTCCTATGAACATCCTTTACCGCGGCTATTGCGAGACCGTGGCTTCAGTGGATGAACAGTTGGGACGTCTGATCCAGAAACTGGAGGATTTGAATATCCTGGATAACACCGTCATTATTTATGCGGGCGATAACGGGCATTTCTGGGGAGAACATGGTCTGTACGACAAACGGCTGGCGTATGAAGAATCCATCCGAATTCCCTTTATTGTCAGATATCCTGGTCTGATCAAGGATCCGGGTCGCAGGGCTCCTCAGATGATCTTGAACATTGACCTGGCCCCGACCCTACTCGATATTGTCGGCCTTGACATTCCTTCGAACATACAGGGAATGAGTCTTAAGCCGATTCTCCAATCCGCGCATGCTCCCGGTCGAAATTCCTGGTTGTATGAGCATTTTCCAGTATTTCCTATTCCAATCCCGGGGATCACAGCCATTCGAACCCGGCGCTATAAATATGTTGAGTATCAGAATGACGCCCGGCCGAAAGAATTGTTTGATCTTAAAACGGATCCCAGAGAGATGAACAATATAATTGATACTTCGGTAGGAAAACGTATTGCAGAGGAGTTAAAAAAGGAAATGGAAAATTTGAAAAAAGAGACCGGTTATGAGTTTCACAGGCGAGGTTAAATCCAGTTTTAAATAGGGTATATTAACAGGGGGTTTGAATGTCAGGTTTTCATAATAGGATATTACAGATAGATCTGAGCTCAGGCAAGCAGGATGTAATCAGCGTCGAAAATGACTACTGGTTGAATTATGTCGGCGGGAGTGCGCTGGCGGCCAGGCTGTTCGCAGATACAGACGGGCCGATTTCAGATCCTTTATCACCGACAAACCCGTTGATGGTGATGACGGGACCCATGGTGGGGACAAACTTTCCCGGCAGTTCACGATTTGTCATGTGCGCTCGCTCACCGTTGACCGGCATCTGGGGTGAATCTGCGTCCGGCGGTTTTTTCGGTGCCCAGGTTAAAAAAGCCGGTTTTGACGGAATTGTTTTTCTGGGAAAATGCGACCGGCCATCTTATCTGCTTGTTGAATATGGTCGGGTGGAATTGGCTGACGCCCGTGGAATCTGGGGTTTGGACACATATGAAAGTATCAGCAAATTAAAGCAACGTCATGAAGACAAACAACCGGCACGGGTGCTTGCCATCGGGCCGGCCGGCGAACGAATGGTAAGGTTTGCGGCAGTGTCAAATGATAGGGCACATTACCTCGGACGTACCGGCATGGGTGCGGTGATGGGCAGCAAAAACCTCAAGGCGATTGTTGCCAAGGGTACCGAAAAGATCCCTATCGCCTATGAGGATGCATACCCGGCGGCCAGGAAAGCGGCATTGGCTAAGATCAAGGAGTCAATGATTTGTTCTTCATTTCATGATCTCGGAACTGCTGCTGCCATGGACATGGGTACTCTGACGGGTAATGTTCCTATCAAGAACTGGTCCCTGGGCGAAAATTATGAAATGGCAGCCGCCATTGGTGGCCCTGCCATACATGAGAGTATACTCAAAGGGCGGGCGGCATGCTACGCCTGTCCCATAGGCTGCAAACCGGTGGTGGAAGTCGATAATCCTGAATACATGGTTTCAAAGGGGCCGGGACCTGAATATGAAACCTGTGCCAGCTTCGGCACCATGATCATGAATGACAATTTGGACGGGATCGCCTACTTAAACGAACTGTGCAATCGCCAGGGACTGGATACAATTACCTGCGGGTCCACTGTAGCCTTCATAATGGAATGTTACGAAAACAGATTGCTGTCAAAGGCAGATCTGGACGGTTTGGACCTAAGCTGGGGTAATGTCGATGCGGTAATTGAACTGGTAAAAAAGATCGCAATGCGGGAAGGAATCGGAGATAAGGCGGCCCTGGGAAGCCGCACCATGGCTGAGCTGATCAACGGCAACGCTGAGGATTTTACAGTAACCGTAAAAGGCCTTGAATTGCCCATGCACGATCCCAGAGCGTTTCACGGAATAGGCCTGGCTTACATGAATTCCAACCGAGGCGCCTGCCACCTGCAGCACACGGTCCAGGCTGTGGAGCAGGGCATGGTCGCATGGCCGGAGATCGGCCTGGAAGAAGATTACCCTGCCACTGAAAGCAACGGAAAAGCCAAAATGGTCAGTATCTGTGAAGACATCGGACAGATGGCCAATGCGGCGTGTATTTGTCACTTTGTTTACTGGGCCATGGGATTGGACAATTTTTTTGCCGGGTTTAATGCGGTTACCGGATATGATTTCGGCATGAATGATTTCCTGGCAACAGGTCAACGCGCCTGGGTTCTGAAGAGGGCTTTGAATAATATGATGGGAGTCACTGTTGCGGATGATCAATTGCCGAAGAAGGTGTTAACTGCTTTGGCAGATGGCGCTGCTGCTGGAAGTACTCCGGATGAAGAACTTATGCGCAGGGAGTATTACGAACTTCGCGGCCTTGACGAAAGAGGCATTCCTACGCCACAACTGCTCGATTTCTCAGGCCTTGAATTTCTTAACGAACGACTGGAGAAGGCCAGGGCAGCACGGTGACTCACTGTTCAAATCTAGATTTCAGAAAAAATATCAAGGAGGTTGAATATGGAAAAGCTCGATGTGTTCAGCAATGAATGGTGCAAGGCGTGGGAAGACAAAGTCAAAGCCAGTAAGGATTTCGCGGTTTTTAATAAAGGTTGGCAGGGAGACATCGGCTGTGTAATGTTCAAAGATCCGGATGCCAATGTTCCCGAAAATCAATACCTCTACCTCGATTTTGAAGACGGTGTGGTCAACGGCATTCGTATGGTCGACAAAGAGAAGGCAGAGAATGCCAAATTTGTCATATCCGCCCCTTATGTGCGCTGGAAACAGGTGGCCCAAAAAGAACTGGATGCCGTCAAAGGGATGATGCAGGGCAAGCTCAAGCTCAAGGGCAATCTGCCCTATGTGGTTAAATATTTAAAGGGTGTGCAGGAGTCTATACGCTGTCTTACTGAAGTGGACAGCAGATTTCCAGATGATTAAGAATTCCAATGCGTCATAGAAGAAAACTTCTTTAACAACCTGCAACAGACGGTGAACAACGGACCTTGAGTTCACACTCAAATGTTTTAGGAGACCATGCCATGCAATACGATGCGGATTTGAATTTCAATTATTTTGCGCCGACGAAGGTCATTTTCGGGGCAGGATCGATTGACGAACTTTCTATGGAAGTATCTGCTCTGGGAAAAAAGGCCTTCCTGATAACTGATCAGGGACTCATTGAAACCGGCCTGGTTGATCAGGTTAGGGATAAATTGGGCAATTTACTTGCCGGAGTTTACGCTGATGTACCCCAGGACAGCGGGATGGATGTCGTGGATCGGGGCGCTGAGTCGGCCCTGGCCGCCGGAGCGGACGTGCTCGTCAGTCTCGGCGGGGGCAGCGTTATCGACACGGCCAAAGGGATGTGCATTGTGATGAAAGAGGGGGGCAGTCTGAGAGATTTCCAAGGGATGCAGTTGCTCACCCGGGAGCAAACACCCCATGTCGTAATTCCTACAACAGCAGGAACCGGGTCTGAGGTCACCTCCGGCGCAGTGGTACTGGACAAAGACCAGGGCCAGAAGATTATTATCTTTGAGTATTTCAACACACCCAGGGTGGCGATTCTCGATCCACGTATGACTGAAAAGCTGCCGGCCAACCTTACTGCCGCGACCGGAATGGACGCCATGACCCACGCGGTGGAGAGCTATGTGGCCCAGGCCCGGAATCCAATATCTGATGCGGCCGCATTACATGCGATTAAACTGATTGTTAGATATCTTCCAGTGGCTGTTGAAAATGGAAGGAATCTTGTGGCCCGTGGGCAAATGCAGATTGCGGCGCTGCTTGCCGGCTGGGCTTTTTCCAATGCCATGGTAGGGCTGGTTCATGCAATGGCGCATTCTCTCGGTGCCATTTGCCGCATACCCCATGGCTTGGCCAACGGCATCCTGCTGCCGCATGTGATGAGGTATAATGCAGATGAAATTCCCGGGCTCACAGCGGATATCGCCGAAGCCATGGGGGTGGCGGTCAATGACATGGATGCATCCGCTGTCGCAAATGCAGCTGCCGATAAAATGGAGACCTTTGCCGGAAGTGTGGGTCTCAATCAACGACTTGGAGATCTCGGAGTAAGCGAGGAAGATCTCGAGAAGTGTGCCGATCTTTCAATGAGTGACGGATCAATCATTTATAACCCCAAGATGGTTATGGATGCCGCAGAAGTCTTGAATGTCTATCTGAAGGCCTACTGATACTGATGGGATGGTCATTAATCCCGATTCAGAAAAGACTCTTGGCATTTTCTTAATATCGCTCGGCTGTTAGTGTACGAAACCGGAAACTTGAAATTTGAAACTGGATTTTGGATCTTTTCCCATTCTGTATTCGATGATGATGGATTCAGCGCATTTTGCATACTTTAGCCCACTTTAGGCACTCGTGCAAAAGTTTCTTTCTCGATCAGATCCCGCTGAAAAGGGGAAAGGCGGCGCTCCTGTCTAATTGTTATCGACCGGATTTGTGAAAGGGTGGATATGGAAATTTATTTGTCGGAAGGGGCGCCGGAAATAGGCCTGGCAGTCATGCTGCGGGATTTGATTGTACAAAATATCGAGCAAAATCCACATAAGATGACCGATTTTAAAAAACTCAATATATCGGTCGGGCTTGAAGTCTCCGATGTTGATATAAAGCTGACCCTTGAATTCGCAGACAACACATTAACCATCCTGCCGGGCATCAAAGATCAGGCAAAACTCAATATCACAACTGACTCTGCAACCATCATGAATTTGTCCAACCAAAAGATAAAATGGGGCCTGCCTTATTATTTTGATGAAACCGGCAGGGAGATAATGGCGGCCATGAAAAGCAAGCGGCTCAAGGTAAGAGGAATGGTCACCCATTTTCCAAGCCTGATTCGATTTTCGCGGGTTATGTCGGTGCATGCCTAAAAGGAGATTGTCAAACATCTCGGATTATTGAAAATGGGGGCAAGGCCGCGCCACGTGTCAACCCTTCTCCACCGAACGTCCATATAGATTATTCAGCCCGCCCTCGATCAATCATTATTTGTTCCTTGTTCATCCGCAGATAGAAGCTTAACTGAGTATCCAAAATTCTGTGGAAGGTTCAGTTTCAATTTTTCGGTATTTCAGGAAGGTCTGTCAAATTATCCGTGCTATCCTTCATGGATTGCACCCCAATTTCCATTATTTCTTAAATTTTCTACAATAGGAACAGCCATTTCCATTAATTTGAGCTTGTCCACTTTTGTGCTTCGGGTCAACGGTAGTTCCTGATCAAAAGGCCATATTTCAATATGCTGGGGTCTTTTATAAGAAGCGATGGACTTACAGTGTTCTATCACATCCTCGCTGCTCAGACTGATATCTGCAAAGGGACGTACAAAAGCAAAAATTCCTTCGTCAAAAAGCTGATGTTTCATGCCGATCACTTCCACAACATCAACCCCTTCCATTTGGGCGATATGCGCTTCAACTTCTCCCGGAAACACATTAAATCCTTTTTGTTTGATGACAAATTTCTTTCGTCCGGAAAGATACAAGGCTTTATAACCATCCATTTGTTTAAAATACCCCAAATCCCCAGTATAGAGTATCCCTTCTTTTGAAACCGCTTTTTTTGTTTCTTCGGGCTGATTATAATATCCTAAAAATACGATGGGCGGGTGATAACAGATTTCTCCGATCTCTTCATCAGCCAACTCTTCTCCCGCTGATCCGTCCTCTTCCATGGGCTTTCGAATGGATACTTGAGCCAAATCAGGAAAGGCCTGACCCACCTGCCCGGCCATCTCTTCAAGGGATACATTCGCAGGGGTAAAGGTAGCAAAACCGGCATTTTCCGTCATTCCGATACCCGTTCCGAACTTCGGCGCCATGGTTGAAAGTTTCTTGAGAAAAGTTGTGTCAACCGCTGATCCGGCATAGGCAACAAACTCAAGGCTTGAAAGATCATATTTTTCATATTCCGGGAAATTCCAGAGCATTCGGAACATGGTGGGTATTTGTCCGATCACCTTCACCTTATGGCGTTCAATGGCTTCCAGGGTGGTTTTGGTGTCAAATATCCTTAGAAGAACTGCTTTCCCCCCAATAAACATGGTGGTCATAAATGTTTCTGTAACACATCCGACATGGCTTGGTGGAAGATTCACAAGAATTGAAAAATCTTCTTTGTCACCTTTATAATCAATGCCTCTTTCCAATATCTGGTTCTGAACAATAATATTTTCATGGCATAACACAGCCGGTTTGGGTTCACCGGTAGTTCCGGTTGTATAAATGATTAGTGCAGGGGTTCTCTTGTCCACCTGTTGATATATCTTTTTAAGCTTTCCTGTGAAAATATCTGTCAGTTTCAACCACACCAGGCGCATTTTGTTCATGAGGTCTGTAATACTCACAGCTCCCTGGATAATATCTCCGGGTTTCGGATCTGCAGTGAATTGCACCAGGTGTTTTACTGACTGGCATCCCTTAATAACAGCTTTCCCAACCATTCTAAAATCACGGACAGGGGTTTTTCCTAAGAAGAAAAAGGCTTTGGCTTCAATCTTGTTGATGTCCCGAACAACTTCATTTTCACTCAGGCGGACATCCAAAGGAGCAATAATAGCCCCAATTTTAAAACAGGCATACATAAGTGCCATATGTTCCGGAAGCAATACCAGCTGTGTTGCCACCCGGTCTCCTTTTTGGATATCCATGTCCAGTAATTTGAGTGCAAAAAAATCAATTAATGACCCAAACTTTTTATAAGT
>CAZFSF010000022.1:0-26450 GCA_964522045.1 uncultured Desulfobacteraceae bacterium | reverse complement strand
CTTTAGATAAGGAATTGATGGAGCTGTTTGATGCCTATCAGGTGAAGGCAAAACAAGCGGGAATCAATTTGAAACTTGAGAATGAAGAGGAATTACCGATTATCGAGGCCGATGCCAATCGTCTACGCAGGGTCTTTACCAATTTGTTAGATAACGCGTTGAAGTTCTCAAAGAGCGAGGGCGCCATTACCATATCAACCGATGAAACTGATAAGGAGGTCGTTGTCAAGGTCAGGGACGAGGGGATAGGTATTGATCCCAGGGATCTTCCCTATATCTTTGAGAGCTTTAATCGTGGAAAAGGCGCTGAGAAAAGGGAGGGCTTTGGCCTCGGACTTGCCACGGTCAAGGCCATAGTGGAGGCCCACGGCGGTCAGGTCCTCGTGAAGAGCGATTCGGGTAAAGGATCGGTGTTCAAAGTTATTCTGCCCAAGGAAAGAGTGGCGCAAGAAACAGTGGAGTAGTTTGGCTAAAAGAACCCGGATGTCATCATTTGTCTGCAAACAGATAAGACAGGGTTTTGCCAGGCTGAAATAGGATTGCATAAATGGATCTACTCCCCATCTTCATACATGCCATGATGATCACCGTCTTTGTGTTTGTGATGATGCTTCTGATTGACTTTATCGACGCAGCCAGTAAGAGACGCATGTCAGATATCATCAAGGGCGGTCAGTGGCGGCAGTATACCTTGGCATCTTTCCTGGGTTCTACTCCCGGCTGTCTCGGCGCTTTCATGAATGTGAGTCTGTATGTTCACGGCATGATCAGTTTTGGGGCCATCGTGGGTGGAATGATTGCCACCTCCGGAGACGAGGCGTTTGTCATGCTTTCTCAGTTCCCGGGCACGGCCCTGGCGCTCTTTCTGTTGTTATTCATCTTGGGTATTCTCTTCGCCTGGGTAAGCGATAAGCTTGTCCCGGTTTTACGGATTGTACCGTGTGAATCTTGCGCAGACATCGAATGTGAAGAATGCCTGTCCGACAACGAGCATGAGGATAAAATAAGCGATATTTTCAGGCCAGCGAATATCCTTAAGAACTTTCGTGCTTTTTCCTTCACCCGCTTTCTTCTCCTTGTGCTTATTCTTTTTTTCCTTGGTTTCGTCCTGACAGGGACTATTTGGCCATCCGCATGGGGATGGAAACGTATTACTTTTTTGTCCCTTTCAATATGCACTCTATACATTATATCGCTTTGCTCTGAACATTACCTCCAGTCCCATATCTGGGAGCACATTATCAAGAAACATCTCTTCCGTGTCTTCTTGTGGAGCTTCGGGGCTCTCCTTTTTGTGCACTGGGGTCTTGCGTTCTGGAACCTCGATGCCTTTATTCACGAGCATATGATATGGGTGTTGCTTCTCGGCGCTTTGATTGGAGTAATTCCCGAATCAGGGCCGCATCTCATATTCGTCATGATGTATGCACAGGGACTGATACCTTTTTCCGTACTCTTCACCACATCATTTGTCCAGGATGGTCATGGGATGCTTCCCCTTCTCTCATACAGCCTGAAGGATTCTGTACTAATCAAGGTTTTTAATATTGTTTTTGGGGTTTTCAGCGGAGGCATTCTCTTTGCACTGGGATTCTGAACAAGAGTTCTTAAATAAGAGAGGTCGTTTCGACTAACGCTGTGAAACAGTTCGGGAGGTGGATTTGTAAGCGTATCACGATTTCCGTAAATCCAATGCAACCAGACAGGGGGAAAAATGGAACCGATCAAGTTTGTCCAGAGTTGGGATCCCGTTGCGGGGAGAAAGCAGGAGTATGCCTCCTTTATTACCTGGGAGTTTCAGCCTAACATGAAAGCCTTGGGTCTGGAGATGGTTTCGGGATGGTACACCCTCATGGGAAGAGGGCCTCATATCCTTGTTGAGAGCCTGGCCGCGTCGCTGGATCAGGTGGAAAGGGCAATTTGTGACAAGGGGCTTCGGGAAATGCTGGGCCGGTTTATGAATCTGGTGACGGGCTATTCGAGTCGTGTGCTTGAGCCTGCCGGATGGGAGACCCGGCGTCGGCGGGAAGCATCCTCACAGGAAGCGGTCAAATTTGTCCAGGCTTGGGATGTCCTCCCAGGGGAACAAGAAGCCTGTAATCGCTTCATGCGGGAAATACACCTGCCACAGATGGAGGCTATTGGGCTGCAGGTGGCTTCCGGGTGGCATCTCATGATCGGTTCCGGACCTCAGTTATTTTCTGAGGCCTTTACCCCGGATTTGGTCAGCCTCGCAAAGGCCCTCAGTGACGAGCGTTACCTGCGGCTGATCATGAGGATGGAGGAATTAGTGACAAACTATGAGAGCCGTGTATTGGTCCCACGCCGGGCTTTTTTGGACGTGCTCCATGACATCTATGGGCGGGCCATCCGGGCGGTTGCGCCTGATGATATGCATTCTATGGTGGGGCCTGTTATTGATTAGGTAAGGGGGGAGTCTATGCGCCAGGAAACGAATCATCCAAGGGAGCGGTATCCTGTGCCCGAGGCCTTTCGGCGCCAGGCCAGGGTCTCCGGACGTGAGGCCTATGACCGTCTATACACACGATCCATCAAGGATCCGGAAGGATTCTGGGCAGACAAAGCCATGGAACTCTTGTCCTGGCATGCCCCGTGGGAGAAGACCCTGGAAGGTGACTTTAACCAGTGCCGTGTTGCCTGGTTTCAGGGAGGGAAATTAAACGCCTCCTATAATTGCCTGGACCGCCACATTCAAACCTGGCGGCGCAACAAGGCCGCCATTATCTTTGAGGGGGAACGGATTGGCGACAGCCGTACCTTCACCTATCAGGATCTCTTTTACGAGGTCAACAAGCTGGCCCAGGTGTTAAAGAAGCTGGGCGTACAAAAAGGCGACCGGGTAACGCTCTATCTCCCCATGATCCCGCACCTGGTCACCGCTATGCTTGCTTGTGCGCGCATCGGGGCGATCCACAACGTGGTCTTTGGTGGATTCAGCGCCGAGTCTCTGGCCAACCGCATTCAGGACTGCCAGTCTCGGCTTTTGATCACCAGTGATGGTGGGTTCCGTTCGGGACGGGTAGTGACCCTTAAGCACAACGCCGATGAAGCGTTGGAGCACTGCCCCTCGGTGGAGAAGGTACTCGTGGTTCGCCGTACCCGATGGGAGGTGCCCATGAAGGCGGGGCGCGATCTATGGTACCATCGGGAAATGCGGGCCTCGGATCTCAAACCTTATTGTGCTCCCGAATGGATGGATGCCGAAGATCCGCTTTTTATTCTCTATACCTCGGGCAGCACAGGTAAGCCAAAGGGTCTGGTCCATACAACGGGGGGCTATCTCCTTTATGCTGCAAGCACTTTTTTGGACGTATTTGATTATAGAGATGAAGACGCCTATTGGTGCACGGCTGATATCGGCTGGATCACAGGCCACAGCTATCTGGTTTACGGACCGCTCTGTGCAGGCGCGAGCAGCGTCATGTTTGAGGGGGTCCCGAGCTATCCCGCCTATGACCGCTTTTGGGATGTGGTGGAAAAATATCGCATCAGCATTTTTTACACCGCGCCTACTGCCATACGGACTCTCCGCAGGGAGGGAGACGAGTTGGTCCATAAGCGGGATGTGAGCAGTCTTCGTCTCTTAGGCTCTGTGGGAGAACCGATCGATCCCGAGGCGTGGCGCTGGTACTTCGATGTGGTGGGCCAGGGACAATGCCCCATCGTGGATACCTGGTGGCAGACCGAAACGGGCGGTATCCTTCTTAGCCCGCTTCCCGGGGCCATTGACCTCAAGCCCGGTGCTGCTACAGTGCCTTTCTTCGGGGTACAGCCATGCCTCCTTAACGAGCAAGGTGAGGAAATAGCCGGGCCAGGGGAAGGGTATCTCTGTATAAAGAGTCCCTGGCCGGGGATGGCCCGCACGATCTATAATGATCCTCTGCGTTTTCAAAAGACCTACTTCTCCGATCATCCTGGCTACTACTTCACAGGCGACGGAGCCCGGCGTGATGAGGATGGTTATTACTGGATTACCGGCAGGGTGGACGATGTGATCAATGTAAGCGGGCACCGTTTGGGCACTGCCGAGGTAGAAAGTGCCCTGGAAGCCCATCCGGCCGTGGCAGAGGCCGCGGTGGTGGGATTCCCACATGATGTCAAGGGCGAGGCGATTTATGCCTTTGTGATTCTGGAACCTGATCAACACCCGGGCGATGCTCTACGCACCGAACTCATTCAACAGGTACGCCGTCTCATCGGACCCATCGCTACGCCTGAACGGATCCAATGGGCTGATGCCCTACCCAAGACACGGAGCGGCAAAATTATGCGCCGCCTCCTGAGGAAGATTTCCACCGGTGAACTATCTGATATGGGCGATACATCGACCCTATTGGACCCGGATGTTGTGCAGCAGCTCGTCCAGGGTGCAAAAATGCCTGGAGATCAAGGGCCTTCCGGATTATGACGATGCGTGGCAGCGTTTTCAGTGATCCAAATAGCATCGGCAGATCTCACTAAATGCACTTATTTTGGCATGGATGAATTGCAAGATTAATCCCGTGATTGCCGTTTTGAATTCTTTACTTACTCGACTATCAAGTAACGAAATTCGGAGGGAAAGAATGGTCGTACAGCATGGAGATCAGATCAAAAGCATTCAGGAGCGAATGGCTGAGGAAGAGTTGGTTAAAGAGCGTGTCGATGATGAAGGAAACAGGTGGACCAAGGCCTATTTCGGCGGAGGAGAACACTTTAAGAACTGGTTGGAACAATGCAAGGAGTTAGGGGAGGTCATGGTAGAAGAGGTTGACTCAACAGGATACAAATGTTTTGAGGAAGGCGGGGAGAAACTGTACAGGATCTGGATGAAAATGGATCAAACAAAGTAGGTAGTAATCTAAATGGAAAATAAAAAGTTTTCGACAGTTACGCCGTTTTTAAGCGAAGTCTCACCTGAACGTTTTGAGGCCGTGATTCATAGTATCAGCGATGGGGTCTTTACTGTTGATAAGGATTGGCGCATTACATGCTTCAACCGTGCTGCCGAAGAGATCACCGGGGTACCGAAATCAGAGGCAATGGGACAAAAATGCCATGAAGTTTTCAAATCAAATATATGTAGAGATGCCTGTGCCATACAATATACTATTGAAACCGGAAGGCCGGTCATAAACCTGGAGGTATACTTCACTGATAGAAACGGCACGCAGGTTCCGGTGAACATTTCGACTGCACTTTTCAGAAACATAGAAGGTGAATTAATCGGTGGCGTAGCGACTTTTAGAGACCTGCGACAGGTTGAAAAATTACGAAAAAAGATAAAGAAGAATTATTCCTTTGAGGATATTATCAGTAAGAACAGAAAAATTAGAAAAATTCTTGGTATTCTGCCTACCATAGCTGTTAGTGAAAGCAGTGTTTTGATCACAGGAGAAACCGGCACAGGCAAGGAGCTTTTCGCCCGCGCGCTTCACAACTTGAGCGGGCGTGCGGGCAAAGCGTTCATTGCCGTCAATTGCGGTGGTTTTCCTGAAGCACTTATCGAGTCAGAACTCTTCGGTTATGAAGCAGGGGCATTCACCGGCGCTACAAAGGCAAAGCCGGGACGTTTTGCCCTGGCCGAGGGAGGAACCCTGTTCCTTGACGAAATTGGAGATTTCCCCCCTCTTTTGCAGGTTAAGCTTTTGCGCGTACTTCAGGAAAAGACATACGAGCCCCTCGGAGGGGTTCAGACCCGGAAGGCCGATGTCCGAATTGTTGCTGCAACAAACCGCAGCTTAGAGACAATGGTCGCGGAGGATACTTTCAGACAGGATCTCTATTACAGGATTAATGTGATTAAGCTGGAAATTCCACCACTCCGAGACCGCATGGAAGATGTGCCACTATTGATAGATCATTTCATTGAACATTTCTCAACTCTTCACAACAAAGATATCGATAACCTTTCCCCACGGGCCTTAAATATCTTGATGAGCTATGATTATCCTGGAAATGTGAGGGAGTTGGACAATATAATCGAGCACGCATGCGTCCTCTGTCAGGGTAGTTTGATAACAGAAGAGCATCTGCCGGATTGGGTACCCCCGCCAACAGAAAACCTGGGGACAGCACTGAGTTTAGAAGAAGTGGAAAAGCAATTTGTAATTTCCATTTTGAAAAAGAATAACTGGAACCGGCTCGCAACGGCCAGGGAATTAAAAATTCATAAGACCACCTTATACCGTAAGATCAAAAGACTCGAGATCAAACCTCCTGATCAATATGGCCATTCGGTCAAAAATGATTAGGGTAGCAATTTTGCACCCAGAAAAGGGGTGCTTGGTGCATAATTGCTCCCGTCTTCTGGTTTCTTCCTGTTCGCCTTTTTCGCTAATCCCTTCTAACCCCCTGAAAATAAATATTTAAATTGCCATGCGTGCTGAAGAGCTTCTTGTGGTATGGGTTATGCTGTTACAGAATACTGAAAGCAGCTTAAACCATAAACCATAAGCAAGAAAGGAGATAACCATGGCTGAAAATGACGCAAGGGAAGAGATGACCACCGATACCCACAAACCTGCTCGCCCATTGAAATTTTTCAAGGACAGGGAAGGATACGGCTGGCTCTGTGATAAGGGTATCGACCCTGTTAAAGATTTAAGGGAGCAGGGTTGCTGGCGGTGCGACGAGATGGCATTTCCCAATGGCGGGCGCTAAACCGTCACACTTCGGATATCATCGAACACCCGTCAGGTCATCCTGTTAAGGATGACCTGACGGGATGTGCCACAGAGGACAGAATACCTTGCCGAAAAAACAGGATAAACGAAATTCCCAATCGGCTGAGGCGGTAACAGAAGCGGGCCTGGAATTTGCACGAAAAGGACAGCTTGAGAAGGCCTTAGCCGCATTTAGCAGTGCTATCGAACTGGACCGCACCCTGTGGGAAACATACAGGTTCAGGGGGATCGCCTATGGCAAGTTGGGGCGACATGAATTGGCCTTAAAGGACTTAGATGTTGACATCCTGCATGATCCTGATTGTGCTGAATGCTTTTATGAACGGGGAACAATAAAAATGCTTTCCGGTCAACTTGAGGATGCCGTCGAAGATTTTTCCAAATGTTTAGATCTCGATCCCGAGTATGCACCGGCATATTCATCTCGTGCAGGGATCTTTATCAGAATCGGTTTTTACAGGGAAGCGCTTGAGGATATTAGGTTCGCACTATTATTCAAGCCGCAAAATCCCGATTATCTGCACAACCGGGCCGTTATCCTGACAGCATTAGAGCGTTATGAAGAAGCAATACTGGACTATAAACGTGTTATAGAATTAAGGCCGAAAAGTGGGGGATCTTATAACAATTTGGCCTGGCTTCTTACCACGGCAAAGGATCCTGCGTATCGCGATTGCCGAAAGGCGATCTCTTATGCAGGTAAGGCGCTGGAGATCGGAAGGAACGGAGCCTGGATGGACACTTTAGCCGCTGCTTATGCGGAGTGTGGAGAGTTTGAAAAGGCGGTGGCCATCGAGAAGGTGGCCTATAAATTATCCCGGCCGCCCAACAAAAACTTCCTCAGACGTATGGAAATCTACAAAAACGGCAAAACGTATGGGGATTCGCTCTTGCAGCGTCAGGGAAGACCGGGGTGTTGAAGAGATGGACTCTCCTGGAAAAAAGAAGGGCTTATCAGAAAATCTGAAACATCTATCGAGAAAGGAGGGATTGACCATGTATAAAAGGATACTATTTCCTACGTGTTTGACACAGTTCTGCGAGCACATATTTACCTATGTCCTCAACATGGCGGTGGAGAACCATGCAAAACTCTGGATTTACTATGGCCTCGGACGCCAAAACCTGAAAGAGGGTGAGTTAAATGAAGAGATAAAGAAGGCAGAGGCGCGGGTGAAAGAGGCATATGGGAAAAAACTGGCAGAGAAAGGCTTTGAAGATTACATGATTAATGTATCAGATGGGGATGTTGTCAGTGAAATCACAAAACTGGCACGAAATGCCAAAATAGATGCCATTATCATGGGCACGGCTACCCAATCACCCATGGCCGCAGGAGAAGACGTAATGGTGGGGCCCCTGGGTCAGGTGACGGCCGACACCCTCTTGTGGTCTCCCTGTCCTGTACTGGTCATTCCACCGTCATGGGTGCCCGGTCTTACAAGGAGGTAGGACGGACAGGTAGCTCGCAGCTATCTCTTTTTAAAGGAGCAGGTTGTAACTCGCCTGCAAAAAGGGAAGATTTTCTGTTGAAGTTAACCCATTTCATTTATCGTCAATAAGTGGCTTTCCCTGGGTAGGATCTTCGGCAGGTACCAGGCTTCAGGAAACAATCTCTGACACCTGGTACCCGTAGGGGCACCGGGTGCGGTTTCATCAGTTATTGATAAAGGGGGTATCGATATGGAAATTGAAAAAATCCTGTGGCCTAATGACTTATCGAAATGTTCGGAGGCATCTCTGCCATATGTTTCATCTCTGGCGAAAAAATATGGCGCTACGGTATATGTGCTCTACGTAACGGCAGGCCTCGCTCACCATGAATCTTGGTACGGGAATTTCGATAAGTCCCATATAAATAAGATTATTGAGTGGGACACTAAAAAGGCCATGGAAAGGATGCAGGAGGTCTGTGAAAAGCATTTAGAAGTTTGCAAGGCATACAGCAAACATGTTGTTGTTGGAGATCCGGCCAAAGAAATACTCGACTTTGTCCAAAAGGAGAGCATAGATATGGTGGTGATGTGCAGGAAGGGGGAAGGAAGCCACTTTAATATGGGAGGCGTTGCGCAGAAGGTCGTATCAAATTCCCCGGTGCCGGTCGTCATCACCGAGGATAAGCAGGGAGAATAGAGCGTATGACTTCCAGAAAGGGTTTCCATGGATATCCCCACGGCGGTGATGAATGGAGATATTCGATAGATCCAAGGTCTTCGTCTTGACCCGGTATTATTCCACCACCCAGACCGTGCAGTTACGTGCATGGTTGACAACCTTGCTTGAGATGCTGCCGAAGAGAAATTCCTCACTTCGCGAAAGCCCCTGCCTTCCGACCACGATCGTGCTGTATTCGGTCTCATCTCTTTCCGACAGGATGCATGCCGCCATAGAGGGACAGTAGCGAAGCGTTGATCGAACAGCTACATCTTTTGGGTCAAAGCCTTTCTTGATCAAGATCTGGCGGTAGTCCTCTAACAGGGCATCGATTCTCAGGATGTACTGAGTGAGCCATTCTTCTTTCTGGGTAGATGTAGGAAAGTAGTCTGCCTCCGGTTCAGGAACCACGTGCAGGATGGTGACCTTGAAGCCAGGCAGACCCCCCAAGAGCTGCCCGACATAAGAGACCGCCCGGCGGGCATTTTCTGACTCATCCACTGCGATCAGGATATTTTTATTGAAAATCTTTTCCTCCTCAATCATGTTTTTTCTCCTTAACGGTTGGACGTTTGTGGTCAAGGTCTGCGGCAGGGCAGACAGCCATTCAATGGACACGGTACAAGATTAATGATCGTTTTTGACCTCTTCCAGATCGTCGAGAAGTTGTACTGTGTTCTCATAAAACCAATTGGCGCCTCTTGAAAAATGCATAAGGGTCCGGTTGAGGGGTTCGGATATATAAGGATAAACCTTCTTTAGATTCACCACGCGATGATTGAAAACAAGATTCAGGTCCGCATCACTCAGTGTGCTGAGACAAGGGTGTCCCTCCCTCTTAAGATCCGGCAGCAACACATCTCCCTTGCCCGCCAGAAATACCAAGACATTGCCCAGGCCAAATAGATCATAGCCATATATATTCTCCCTGTGCCGGTAATTGAAGTCAAAATCGATCCAGCGGTAACGGCCACTTTCCCGGTCGATCAGGATATGATCCCGCCGTATGTCTCCGTGCCGTTCGCCATTTTCATGCAAAAAGCGGATGGCTTGCACGCATTCAAAAAATTGTTCCAGGATACCCGGGAAGTGATCATAATAATAGGCCTCATGATCCATCTCCATATTCCCCACATGGACGGCCAGGGTCTTCCCCTTAATAAAATCCAGGATGCGGATGAGATTATCCTTTTCATCCAGGATCGAATATCCGCGCATGAAGTTTTTGTGACCGGAGACCAACTCGAGGATGCGGGCCTCCTTCTTGGGGCTTCGAAAACACTCAAATTCAATGTCCCCGATGCGAGACATGTACCTTTCGTAAAATACAAGTTTTATGATCTTCAAACTGCCGTTTCCCAGATCAATCGCTCGCTTGACCCAGAACTTGACTTCATCTTCGAGCCCGAATCGCTGTTCCTTGGCATTATGCCGAACGAGATAGGGTTTCCCTTTCAGGATAACCACGTCGTCATATTCCACCTGTAAAAAATTTGTTGTATCCGTGTGGATTCGAAAACGTTGGGGCACCCGGTGGGGAGGTAGCCATCGGGAAACCATCTGCCTGAGAGTTTCCTGGGAGGGGGTATTGTTCATGAGCAACCGTCTCTATTGAAATAAGGGGGTTCGTTGTTGCTGTCAGGTGAAACGCAGTCCATCATAAGAAGAAATATAGGGAAAAGGGTTGCACCCGTCAAGGAATAGTCCAGGAGTCCATATTCTTTGCGCGATTTTTCCGGGTACGGTCATTGATTATGTCCATGGAATACAACGTTACGGTAACGCTACAAATCGTTACTGTCTTGATTAGTAACGCTATGGGGTGGGTTAACCTGGGTTTTATCAACGTTATTTTTTGATCATCCTTTCATTATTAAATTATTTTTGATTAAGATTGTCAAAGAGTTAAGGTCATTCCTTTAGAGATTTCCATGCAAAGAAGAGAATCTCCGCCACGGTGGCATAGATATTGAAATAATATAAAAAATAATATAAATTATAAAGCAAACACCCTTTGTTTTGGCCCGGGGAGGGCAAAGTTAAGAGGAGGTGGTATGAATGGAATTAGTACCTTGGAGGCCCTTTGGAGAGCTGAATCCATTTCGTGGGGAAATGGACAGGTTCTGGGATAAATTCTTTTCTGAAAGACCTTTTGTCAGGGCCTTTTCATAGGAATGGTCGCCTTCGGTGGATATTTCGGAGACCGAGGATAAACTCCTCATTAAGGCGGAGTTGCCCGGTCTGGAGGCAAATGATGTGAACGTTAGCATCTCGGGAGATCTTCTAACGATAAAGGGTGAAAAGAAAGAAGAAGAGGAAGAAAAAGATGAGCACCATCATTATAAAGAGAGATACGCCGGATCATTCCATCGTTCGTTTCGGCTCCCGGTCAACGTTCAAGCCGACAAGGTCGAGGCAGCCTTTGACAAGGGCGTTCTCAATGTAACGCTTCCAAAAGTGGAAGAAGCCAAGAAGAAAGAGATAGAGGTTAAGGTCAAGTGAATATGCGTCGGCCCTCCCCGGGTATTAACTGCAAGGCATAAAAAGGAAAATGTGATTGATTTTTGGTTCGCTCATTTGAATCATATGATTTATTTAACAACACAAAAAGTAGGAGGTGAAAGACATGGTAGAAATAAAACGTATCCTTTTTCCCATTGATTTTACGCAAAACTCGTCCAAGATCTTGCCGTATGTCCTATCAGTTTCTGAGAAGTATGATGCCATGATTTACCTGCTCCATGTGGTAGAGGACCTTTCTAAATGGGATAGCGGTTCCTATATTCCCCATATTCCCCTGGCTCAGTACCAGGGGGACGCATTAAAAGGTGCTGAAAAGACCCTTGACAGGGTTTGTGAGGAGCAGTTGGAAAGTTGCCCCAACTTTCAAAAAAAGATTCTTTCCGGTGACCCGGCCCAGGAGATCCTGAAAACCATTGAATCGGAAGAGATAGACCTGGTGATTATGGGCACACATGGCCGTAAGGGATTAGAGCATGTCTTCTTTGGGAGTGTGGCCGAGAATGTGGTAAAAAAGTCGCCCGTTCCCGTATTGACCATTAATCCCTACAAGGTCAAATAACTTCTCTCATTAGTTGAAAGGAGGGACACAGCATGCAAAGCAAGCAAGAGGGTTGGGTATGCGCAAACTGCGGATATACGGCCGATGGTAAATTCGAGGGAGATATATGCCCCCAGTGTGGCCTGACTTACTGGAAATGTCGCAAGTGTGGTTTTACCATAACCGCTGCAAAGCCGCCGGATGTCTGCCCGGAGTGCGGTGAGAAGTGCGATTTCATCAATGTCACCTGCTATACGCCGGAGTGCGGAGGCCCCGGGCATATGGATCCGCGTCTTTAGGCGTAATGGGAATGGTCGGTAAAAAAACAACTATGCATTGGCCTACTGCAATATCCACGGGCTCTGGGCCAATTCTTTCGAAGTGTAATCATAGAGAGGCAAACCATGGGAGGTGAATAATGAAACTCGAAGAGATCAAAAAGGCTATTGAAGAATTAACCGATGCCGAAAAGCGAGAATTTTTCTCTGAAATAGTGCCCGAGATATGTGATGAATCCCTCACCATAGAGGGCTGTCGTATGATTTTTGAGAAAAAGCTTTCAGGTTCCCGGTATCTGGAATCTTTTGACGAGCTACACGAGATGCAAGAGGAAGGATAGTCTGTGGTAGATGGTTTAAGAGCCATCTCCACAAGGGCACGGGAAATCATGCGACGCCTCCTGCGGAGGATTCATGGCTGGGGTTACTGATCCGAGGCCAATTAAGGATAGAGAAAGGCATTCGGATTGAAATGGGCGTGTGGCGTGTAGATAGAAATGGATATTGAAATCAAAGTTGAAAATTATCTGAAAGAGCGTTTCGGGCCGGAGACCAGGCTGATCTCAATCCAACGGCTCGGCGAAGGGGTCCACGGCGCTGCGTATCTGCTAAAATTCAAGAACGCTCAGGGAGAAAACCGGTTGATCATGAAGGCCCTCTTTCCCTCCAGGTTCGGACATGATCACTATTCCGACAGGGCCCAGATCCTGCTTCTTGCACAGGCCAACTACAATGAGATGCCGAAGCACATAAAGGCGACGGATGTGGTGGGAGAGTCCCCTGACAAACTTATATCAGTGAAAGATGCCAGAGAGTTTTACATTTTCATGGAAGAGGCCAAAGGGGTGTCTTACTTCAAGGATTTGGACGCGATTCTGAAGCGGGGACACCTCGATGAGTTGGATATGGAAAGGGCCGGAATGCTCGCGCATTTTCTCGCGGATATCCACGCGCTCAGATATTCCGGGCAAGATGCAAAGATTCTTTACAGAAGGCGTATCCGCGATCTGATAGGTCATGGAGAGTGCATCATGGGGATTATTGACTCCTATGATTCCGTTGATTTCACAACAGACGGGGAACTCGTTGCCTATGCCGGGAAATGTCTGAAATGGTGGGGGAAGATCAGGGATAAAGGCGAACGGTTGTGCAGTGTCCATGGCGATTATCATCCGGGAAACATCCGATTGCAGGGAGACGATTTTGTCCTGTTGGACCGCTCAAGGGGCAGTTGGGGAGAGCCCGCCGACGATGTATCCTGTCTGAGCGTGAATTATATACACTACGCGATTAAGGATCGGGGAGCCTTTGCAGGTCCCTTTGCCGAACTGTTCCGGCTCTTTTTAGGGGCTTACCTTGAAAAGACAAAGGATGCGGGCTTCTTTGAGGTCGCACAGCCCTTTTTCGCCTTCAGAGTACTGGTCATAGCCAACCCAAAATTTTATCCGGACGATACGACTGAGACCAAGAGAAAGCTAATCGATTTCGGGTTTTCAGTCCTCGAAACAGAGAGATTCGATACAGAAAAAATTTCAGATTATATGGAGAGGGAATGAGCTTTTGTTTATGGCTTACCGGGCTGCCGGGGTCCGGGAAGAGTACAATACTGAACGAGCTTTCTCAGATGTTATCAGAATCGGGGATTGAAGCTGTTACGCTCAGTCTCGATCGTTTAAGGAAAGTCATAACACCGGAGCCAAAATATACGGACGAGGAACGTGCGCTTGTCTACCGCTCACTCGTCCTGATGGCTCAACTCCTAATTGAGCAGGGCGAGAAAAACGTGATCATTGATGCAACCGGCAACCGGAGGGAATTTAGGCATCTTGCAAGAGGATTGATCCAGGAATTTGCTGAAATCTATGTGAAATGCCCCTTGGAAATATGCATGGCGCGCGAAGGCGCCCGGCGAGGTCAGCCCGTTCAAGAAGAACTCTACAGAAAGGCGACAGAAGGAAAGTTGCGAGGAGAATTACCCGGCATTTCGGCACCTTACGAAGAGCCTGAAAACCCTGAGGTTTTGGTAGTCTCGGATCTCTTGTCTCCCCATGAATCCGCAAAAAGGATTATGGCCTATGTCAAATCGAGATGGACGGGGGGAGAGTGAAGCAGGGAAGGAAAACCATGTTACAAACCGCCATAGAGGCAGCCCAGCAAGCCGGTCGAAGCATTTTAAGGCGATACCCGGGTGAACGTAAGCTCACCTTCAAAGGGTACCGTGATCTGGTCACCGATGCGGACATCGCCGCTGAAGAGGTCATCATTGATCTGATCCGGGTACGTTTTCCTGATCATGCCATATTATCCGAGGAGGCAGGAGGCAACGAAATCTCCAGCGGATATACATGGGTGGTGGATCCCTTAGACGGGACGACCAACTACACCCATCACCACCCTGTTTTCGCTGTATCCATCGGGGTGCTGCAAGATGGCAACCCTCTTATGGGGGTGATCCACGACCCGATGCGCAATCATACATTTGTGGCTCACAGGGGAGGTGGAACGAGACTCAATGATGTGCCGATTCACGTCAGCCGCGTAGCGAACCTTGGTAAGGCCATGTTGGGATTGGACTGGGGACATGCCAACGGGGTACGGAAAACCATTTTGGTTTATCTTCAACAACTTACCTTTCGTTGCGGTACACTGCGTGTATTGGGATCGGCTGCCCTGGCGCTGGCCTATGTGGCCGCAGGATGGCTGGATGCCTATTTTAGCGTGGGATTGAGGCCCTGGGATACGGCCGCCGGGATGCTTATGGTCACTGAAGCAGGTGGGCGATGCAGCACGCTGAAAGGTGAGGCATATCGCGTGAAATTGCCGGGATGCCTGGCGACGAACGGCATCATACACGACCAGTTATTGGCTGTATTTCACAGGACTGATGTTACCTCGGGTAAAGAGCCAAGAAGGCTGTCCTGAAATGAGTCGTGCCCATTACCGGGATTATCCGCAGGAATACGTTGTCGATCAACCCCGATTTGCTCAAGAAAAAGATTGCGTTGCAGGCGAGCATGATCCGCCCACGGTGGCATAGATATTGAAGTAATAGAAAGCAAACATCCTTTGTTTTCGCCCGGGGAGGGCAAAGCAAAAAGGAAGGGCATGAATCAAAAGAGCTGTTTGAAGAGGCTGTTTTTGCATCAGGTCGCACCAAAGTCGTTTGCGCGGGCGGTTCAAGTTTAGATGTAAATGGGTTTTTGCAGCGTCTTCATGATCAAATATTTGTCAGTGGCGCATCAGGGAATGCTACTGGCAGAAACATCCACCAGAAGTCCTTAGAAGAGGCCATCAGCATGTGTAATGCCATTTATGCCATTGCTGTCAGTGGGGTTAATGTGGAAGAAGCTACGAAGGTGCATATTTCGAAGTAATGAAACCTAAAAAAGATCCTTTTAATGCCCATCATGAGCTTATGAAGCGTGGTTCACCCATCACCAGGCAGTGTATCATTCCGAATTGCTGGCGGTTCGTGTCCTGCTGCCCCGGCAGGGGTTGGGTTTGGAGATCGGTGTTGGAACGGGGCGCTTTGCCGGTCCCCTGGGGATCAAGGTTGGTGTTGACCCGTCCAACGCCATGATCACATATGCCGTCGGGAGAAGGATTTTAGGCGGCCAGGGAATAGCCGAGGCCCTGGCTTTTAAAAATGCGGTTTTTAACTTCGCTCTTGTGGTGACCACAATCTGCTTTGTGGATGACCCAAAAGCCATGCTGACCGAGGCACGGCGGGTATTGAAACCCGGCGCACCTTTGGTCATCGGATTTGTGGATCGGGACAGGGCCTTGGCCAGTACTACTTGGATCATAAGGCGGAAAACGTATTTTACCGTGGGGCAACATTCTATTCAACTTCGGAAGTGGAAGTGCTCCTCAGGGAAGAGGGATTTGTTGACCAAACTTTGGGGCAAACCTTGTCGAAACCGTTGAACGAGATTCAAGTGATCGAACCCTTTCGTGAGGGTCGCGGGGACTTCGGGTTTATGGTGGTCGCAGCTGCCAGATCATAAGGCGACTGGAGCAGACAAATTGATTGCAGAAAAGGGATCGGGAGTAAGATTATGAAGGAGGCAATGTTTTATGAAGCAATGTCTGAAAACAGGGTGCGTTGCAATTTGTGTAGCCATTGCTGCAAGATCGATGAGGGCAAAAGGGGTATTTGTGGTGTCAGGGAAGACCGAAACGGGGCACTTTACAGCCTTGTATATGGCAAAATTATTGCGGAACATGTCGATGCTATTGAGAAAAAACCCCTTTTTCACTTCCTGCCAGGATCAAGGGCGTTGTCCATTGGGACGGTCGGTTGCAATTTCCATTGTAAGCACTGCCAGAATTCTGATATCTCTCAATACCCGCATGAACACCGGGGAGAGATCATAGGGCAGCATCGCACGCCCGCACAAATTGTCGCATCGGCAAAAGCGGCTGGGTGTGAAACGATCGCTTACACGTACACCGAACCAACCATATTTTACGAACTTGCCCATGACACTGCTGTCTTAGCCCAAAAGGAAAGAATAAAAAATGTATTTGTAAGTAATGGTTATATGAGTCCTGAAGCGGCCCGTGAAATTGGGCCGTATTTGGATGGCATCAACGTCGACATAAAGTCCTTCACAAATAATTTTTACAAGGAGATCTGTGGGGCGCGTTTAAAACCGGTACTGGAAACAGTGCAACTGATGAAAGAACTTGGGGTGTGGGTGGAGATCACAACACTGATTATCCCTGGCCTGAATGATGGCGATCAGGAACTGCGTGACATCGCCCGTTTTCTTAAAGATATCGGCCCTGACATTCCATGGCATGTCACGCAGTTTTATCCTACATATAAGTTACTGGACCGACCATGGACCCCGGTGGCCACGCTACGTCGCGCCCGTGACATCGGCATGGAAGAGGGTTTACATTATGTATACGTGGGTAATGTGCCTGGTGAAGGGGGAGAAAATACTCACTGCTATGCCTGTAGGGCCTTGCTCATTGAGCGAAATGGACTAAAACTCATGGGAAATCGTTTACAGGATGGAAAATGTCCGGAGTGCGGGACAGGAATTGATGGAGTGGGCATGTAAATGCGTAACCGAAACATGGGTTTAAAGGTTTCCCGTCCGGCGGGCAGGGAACCTTTAAACTCTAAATCTGTCAACGCTTGCAATATAGGCATGTTCCATGTTTTATGTCACGGGCTGGGCTACCAAAAATACGGGAGATAAATGATGAAAATAGCCATTGGAACGGATGACAAGAAGACTGTCCGAAAGGGTCATTTCGGTGGGAGCAAGTATTTCGTGGTGATTGAGATACTCAATGCTGAAGTTGTGGGTAAAAAGGTGCGGGAAAATCCCCACGTTGAAGGCCAAAAGGCCAAAACGAAGCATGGGCAGGCCAATGCGATTATCCATCTACTGGAGGATTGCAGTCTGTTTATGGGGAGAAGCTTTGGCAAGGGCTCTGTGGATGAGATATCGTCTTGCGGCGTGGACTGTATCAGCACCGATATAGAAGAAATTGATGATGCGGTCTGTTCGTATCTTGACGGGAGGCTTGAAAGGTTCAACTATTACAGTCCCGATACAAAAGAGCACCTCCCGTGTGCCCAAAGGCCTTATACCTAACCAGGATAAACCGGAACAGAAAAAGTCTCACGCAAAGGCGCGCGAAGAAAAAAAGGAAAATATTTCTTGTGGTTCTTGTCTGCCTCTGGCAGATTTGCACAGGATTTAATTGATAACTGTCTATGCCTTTTCCGGGACTCCGCCCAGAAAAAGTGGCCCCTTTGGAGCAGTCAAAAATTCAGTTTCTTTGTTTTACAACATCTTGACAGTTAAGAAGCACTAAGGGCCTAATTGAGAATCGGCCTTTTTACGAGCTTTTTGCGAACTTGCCACTATTTTGCCTTGGACCATTTACTTAATAAGAATAGGAATTTCATCGCTTTTCTCTGGCACGCAGTATTCCTTGCCTTCGCCGCTACCCTCACCAACATAAACACAATCCTTCCTTCCATGGTAGTGAAAGCGGGCGGAAGTAATTTTCAAGTGGGACTCCTGACTGCTATTATGATTGGAACGCCCATTATCGGCGAACTATTATTTGCCAGTTACCTCCACCTGAAGGAACGAAAAAAGCCTTTTCTTCTTTTAGGGATAAACCTGAGGGTCTTGGCTCTGGCCCTGGTTTCGGTAATTCTATGGCAGACAGGGCGACATTCAGATCGTTCTACCATTTTTTTGATCTTTGCTCTGATGTTTATTTTTGCCATATCCGGCACTTTCGCAGGCATTTCATATTCTGATATTCTCGGAAAATCGCTGCTTATCGAGGAGAGACAGGGTTTTTTTGTATGGCGCCAGATTCTCAGAAGCGCTTCCATACTTATTGCGGCACTCGTGGCCCAGCGTATATTTTCTGTGCTGGCGTATCCCGATAACTATCAATGGCTCTTCTTACTTGCCGCTATAATGCTGTTTTTGGCCTCATTCGGATTCTGGGCCATAAAGGAGAAAACAATTCAGCAGAAGCATGAAAGCTATACTTTCATCAGGGTGCTAAAAACAATTCCTCAAAGATTTGGCAATGACAGAAATCTCCGAAATTATATCTTTATGATAAACTTTTCAGGCTTCGGATTGACGTTGCTCCCTTTCTATGTAGTCATAGCCAAACAGAGCTATGGGCTGAATGGCAAACAAATAGGAACCTACCTGCTTTTACAGATAATAGGAATGATCGTATCAAACTTTGCTTGGGCCAGGCTGGTAAAAAGACATGGATTCTACGCTGTGTTCAAGGGGTGTATTATATTCGGGACAATTCTCCCGCTTCTCGCAATCACGTTGGCCAATTTTCCTGTCTATTTTTACCAGATTGTATTTTTTTTATCGGGATTTGGTATAAGCGCGAGAGAGATTTCTGTCGAAGGAATCTTCATAGAAATCAGCAGAGACGAAAACAGGGCGCTTTACCGGGGGATCACAGGGGCAACGAGCCTTTCTACAGCTATTTTCCCGCTTGTGGCAGGATGGCTGATCGGCGAAGTGGGTTTTGTACCGGTTTTCGTTTTAGGCTCCCTTATGGTTGCCATTAGTTACTATTTTGTGAATGGCCTAAGAGATGTGTCACCGGTATAATTAAACATCAAGGAGTAATACCAATATGACAGAGAAATCAGATGATAAAAAGAAAGCAGTGTCAGATATTGAGAAACTAAGGATTTTGATTCCTTATTGGATAAACCATAATAACGATCATATTCGAGATAATGAAAAGTGGCTCAAGAAAACAATTGGCTTGGGGCTTGAAGATGTCGGCCATGAACTAAAAGAGGCCATTGAAATTCTGAAAAAGGCGAACATGCATATTGAACTGGCATACGATAAGCTGCAACAGAACGGATCGCCCAAACCGGAAAAAGTATTCGAAACAGAAAAACCTGAAAAGAAGTTAAAAGAGAAAGCCCTGGGGGAAAAGCCCTGGGACTTCAATTTGAAGCAAATTGGAGTTATCAGGACTCCATATATTGACAATGCACCCTATCAACCAGTGGAGGAGGATGAAGGAGATTTTCGTATAGTAGTTGATTCCCAATATGTCGATAGTCTCTATAAACTTGACGGATTTCGATATATTTACGTCGTCTATTATATACACCGGATCAAGCAGGAATTATCAAAGATCGTATCCCCCACGTGGACCGACGGTGCAAAGGTTGGGGTGTTTGCAAGCCGATCACCGGTTCGGCCAAATCCCATTGGTATAAGTATCGTTCGCGTAAAGGGTATTAAAAATGGCGAGATCTCTACATCAGGTATGGATGTCTTTGATGGAACACCTTTGCTTGACATCAAGCCATACATAAAGGACTTGGATAGCAAACCTGATGCCAATTATGGCTGGCTTGAAGACTTGGATAACAGTGAACATCTTCTCCTGCATATCAAGGGTATTCCGCATGATTACTGAGAAGATGTAAACGGGCCGTTCGCGCTTATTTAATGACGCTCTGACAGACAAGCAGTTGTCACTTACAAACATTTTTATAAGCGTTCACAGGTTCAGGGTTCAACGTTCAGGGTTAGGGACAAGGACAAAATTGAAGACCCGAAGTCCTCGTAAAAAATGCCGGTTTTGCGACATAATAGCATTATTTGCCTGCCCCCTTTTTTTTCTTTGTAACATAATTACAGGGTTTTAGTATCCTGACGTGAAAGGGGTATCATGGGACACCCTCTTATCCCCAATTTTTTCAGGGGGCTTTGCCATGCGATCACCGACAAGGCCCTTGCAATTTGCACCCGTTCTTTGTATTTCTTGAAACCTGAAAGAAAAGGTTCTTTTTGAAAATACAAGATCTCCGGAAGTTATGATATGCCGAAAGCGAACATGCCATTTGAATATGGCCTTGATGAGAAAGTCCCTTTTCTGCAATCCTGTCTTTTCGGGCTCCAGTGGGCGGCCATCATTGTCTCTTCCATCATCATTCTGGGGAAGGTGGTGGGGGTCATCCATTTTACCGATTCCCTGTCACAGATTATATATCTTCAGAAGATCCTCTTTCTGTGCTCTCTGACCCTCTTTTGTCAGATCTTTCTGGGGCATAAGCTCCCTCTTGTGCCGGGACCCGCGGCGGTGCTCTTTATCGGGGTAGTTGCCAGCCAGGGCTTTGGCATGCAGGCCATTTATTCCTCCGTGATGATCGGAGGGGTGCTTGTTGCGGTGCTCGCGATCAGCGGGCTCTTCAAGTACCTGCAACCCTTCTTTACCTCCAATGTGGTGGCCGTGGTCCTGCTCCTGATCGCCTTTACCATTGCACCCACCATTCAAGGCCTGATGATCGACAGTGAGAGCGGGATCAATCCGCTATACAATATGGGTTTCGGCGTGCTCCTGCTTTTTCTGATGTTTCTTTTTTATCGACTGCTAAGCGGCATCTGGAAATCTACACTGATCATCTGGGGTATGGTTGCCGGTAGTTTTTTCTATTTTCTAATCTTTCCCACCGACAAGCCGGGGGCACTCATATCAAATGCCCCGTGGTTCAGTGATTTCTTTCAGCAAATGAACCTCCACCTGTCCGTGCAACCAGGTGTCCTCATATCCTTCATTTTCTGTTTTATTGCGCTCTCCATCAACGATCTCGGTTCCATCCAATCGGTCAATGAGCTGCTCAAGACCGGAGACACGGACAGACGCATTACCAGGGGGATATTCATCACCGGGCTGGCCAATATAGCCTCCGGATTTTTCGGGGTGATTGGACCTGTGAATTATACGGTCAGCCCGGGTGTGATCGTATCCACCGGATGCGCATCCCGTTTCACTCTGATACCGGCGGCCGCAATCCTGTTTGCACTGGCTTTTTTCCCTGCTGTAACCGGGTTTATCGGGAGCGTGCCACCCGTGGTGATTGGCGCTGTTCTGGCCTATGTCATGACTGCCCAGGTTGGGGCCGGTCTGATGGTGGCTTTAAGGGGTGTAGATGACGAAGGCTTTGTGTTTGAAAATGGGTTGGTGATCGGTTTGGCCATATTGCTCGGTGCCATGGTGGCCTTCCTGCCTGCGGAGGTGATCAGGGACCTGCCCGCTTTTTTGAGACCGATCCTGGGGAACGGTTTTGTGGTCGGTGTGGTCAGCGCCCTTGTCCTGGAACATCTGGTGCTGGGCTGTGGCGGGACCGATTCGCAAGGGAAATCGGCATGACGATCAATAAGGGTTTCCTACGATTTGGGCAGCCCCTTTTGGTAGCAGCGGACAGGTATCTCGTTGAACATGGCAACAAAACACTTGTTGCAGGATATACAGGCCGCCTCAGTGGTTTTTTTTCAAAAAAATTACAGGATTACAGGATAGACCGGATTTTCTTTCAACAGTACGTACTGTACGAAGCAGGAGGAGTTCTTAAGACTGTCCTCAAGCCGACCAGACGATTTCGCCGTCCACCACGGTCATGACAAAGGGGATTTCCGGGACCTCTTCAGGTGCGACCTCTCGCGGATCAGCGGCCATTACGGTAAAATCGGCTCTTTTACCAATCTCGATGGTCCCGTTAAAGGCTTCGTCAAAAGAAAGGTAGGCTGCGCCGCGCGTATAAAGGCGGATTGCCTCGTCCATGGTCAGGGCCTCGTCCGGCCCCAGAGCCTCGCCAGAGGGGGTCCTGCGCAACACGGCGTCTCGAAGCCCCACTCGCGGGTCGAGATTGGCCACGGGGCAGTCCGAACTACCCCCGAGCGTCATTCCGGCCCGGAGCATGCTCTTAAAGGGGTAGAGTTGATCGGCCCGTTCAGGGCCAAAGGCATCAAGAAAGCCGTCGCCTAATTCCCCAAAGAAAACGGGCTGGACCGAAGCGAGGATATTCATGTCTGTCGCCCGTCTCAAAAGGTCAGGGTACAGGCAGCCCGCATGTTCGATGCGGTGGCGAAGAGGATTGCCGGATTTGGGACCTAAAACCGCCTCGTAGGCATCCAGGGTGTCGCTGATCCCCTCGTCTCCCTGTGCGTGGATAGCAATCTGGTATCCCAGGGCGTGGTAGCCTTTTACCTTATCGATGAGCTCTTCGCGGCTCTGCACTTTGAGTCCTTTATCATGGGGTGGCGTAAGGTAGGGTGTTCCCACAGCGGCGGTGCGGTTCGACATGCCCCCGTCTGCGAAGAGCTTGATAGGACCTATTCTAAGTTTTCCGCAGCCGAACCCGGTCTTAATCTGCGAACCGGTCAAGGGCTCGGCCATAAGGGCGTAGTTCATGGTGTAGATGCGGATCTTAAGCCTGCCGGCAGACAGCGTCTCCTGGTACATATTCAGGGTGGGCGGCACAACCAGTGCATCGCCGGCAAAGACCAGGCCCACCCGGACAAACTTCTCCACAGTCCTTTCACATAGTTCTATCCGTTCATGGGTGCTCATGGCGGCCAGGTCGTCGAAGAAGAGCTTGTTAAAGACATCCATCATGGCCTGATCGTGAAGCACACCGTCCGGCTCTCCGGATTCAGGGTCTTTTTGAATAATGCCCCCTTGCGGATTGGGGGTGTCCCGGGTAATGCCCATGTGTTCCAGGGCAGGGCTGTTCAGGACGCAGGCGTGAAGAGAGGTGTGGAAGAGGATGACGGGATGCCCTGGACTTACCTGGTCGAGGTCGCTCCTTGTGGGGTGCCTGTTTTCGGCCAGAAAGTATTCAGCGTAGCGGGAGCCTTTTATCCAGGTCCCGGGCGGAACCTTTTGGGCCTCTTTCCTGACAAGGTCGAGGACATCGTCCATTTTCCGGACATCCCCGGGGGACAGGTCGATGCCGTCTGTCAGGTAGCCGTACATTGGCAGATGGTTGTGGGCCTCCATAAACCCCGGGAACATAACAGCCCCTTTCAGATCGACCACTTCGGCTTTGGGCCCGGTCAGTTTTCGCACTTCGGCTTCAGTGCCGAGGGCAGTGATGAAGCCATTACTCGCGCCAACTGCCGTACAGGTGATGCCGGCATCGTCGAGTGTGTTTATCTTGCCGTTTATGAAAATGATGTCCATATCAAAGTCTCCTCTTTTTACCGTTTAGCAATTATTAGTGTTAAACGGGTTTACTGGGCATGCTGTTCCTGGAATTTGACTAAAATTTAACTCCCTGCAAAATATGACCATTTGGTGAAGGGCATTTCAGAAAGCAATCCTTAATTCCAGGCCAATTGGCTACGTATGTGCCAATAACTTTCGGCGGGTTCCACCAACGCATCCAACATCTCTGCCAATGAATCGTTCCATTTTATCTTCAATGCTTGCAGGTTGGATTTCAGATGATCGACGCATGCGGCACCACTCAAGACCACATCAACAAACGGCTGGTTAATAACCGCTGCCAGGGCCATGCTGTCCACCGTGACGTTTTGGGTTTTTGCCTGTAATGGGGTCAGATCTACTCTTGACTCTTGCTTATTAATAAAGTGTTCAGCCGTCAGCGGGTGGTTTTATGATTTGTTGATTTTAGCCAATGCCCCTTGTTTCGGCCATGAATGCCATTTGCCCTGCGGAATTTGCCGGGGGCGTGCGGCGCAGGGCTTCGGGTTTCGGGGTCAATTGAATGGCATCCTCGGGGCAGGCCGCTACGCACAGGCCAAACCCTATGCACCGATCCAGGTTGATCTCGGCCAATTCACCCTCATTCATTTTAATGGCTTCCATCTGGCACCTTTCCAGGCAGGTTTCACAGCCGGTGCATTCATCCTGGTTCACCTCAGCGAAATAGTTGGAAAAGACCATTTCGGCAGGTTTGGGGTGCCTGTTCAGGGAACTTAGGGCTCACTCAGAAATAACTTTACATTCTGACATCTCAGCTTAAGGCCATCTTCGGTTACTGCTCAATCGCAGGTAAGCGAGCTTGTGAGACTCCGAAGTCCTCGAAATAGCTCGCTATTCCTGTGGGTTTACTCAATTGCATCGACCAGATCTGACCCAAATCTGAGCGTCAACTCTGCCAAGTTATTTTTGAGCGAGCCCTAAGGGTCACGCCGAACATCTTATTGGAAAAAGATCCCGCGATGCGTGGGATTAGATGTTCGATCTATCTGTCTATCCTTTTTACACCGTTCGCCGCCATAAATTTTTCCAGCTTCTCGTAGGGCTGTGCACCCACAAATTTATCCTGATTGATGACGAATGTCGGAACGGCCGTAATCCCCCTCGCTTTTGAAATTGCCCAATCCTCATCCACCGGATTTTTAAAGGACCTTGTCGAAAGAACGGTCTCAGCCTCTTCTCGAAGGAGTCCGACCGATGCAGCCAAATCTAAAAGCACCGGAATTTTTGCGATGTTTTTACCATCTACAAAGTATGCCTTGAAAGCCGCCATATGAAATGGATCCCCCCTGTTCTTTGATTCGGCCCAGATCCCCAATTCCTGGGCAAGACGGCTGTTATAGGTTTTTTTTCTCTCCCCTAAAGGGAGTCCCAGTTCCCGCGCTTTGTTTTTCAATCGGTGCATAATTTGATTTACATCTACGGGGTAATTCGCAAAGAGCTTTTCAAGAGAAAGCCCTTCCTCCGGCGTGTCCGGGTGAAGGGGAAAGGCCCGCCACCGTACCGCGATGGCGTATTCATCTTTGAGCCGTTCGATACTCCCGGTAACGAAGTAGCACCACGGTCAGACGTAATCTGAAAATATCTCAAGTGTTAAAGGTATGGGCATGTCTCATCCTCCTTCAATCTGTTCTCCTCTTCGCTTCTTGCATACACTGCAATCGGTTCCCCTGGAAAATAGCGTCAAGGCATTGGTTGCAAGAGATACAGGCCGGTCTGTAATGATTATCTTTCCGCCATTTGTTCACGATGAAGGGTTCTCTTATGAAAGGCCGACACAATGAGACAAAATCCGTCTCACCTCCCTCAACAACCTCTTCCATGAAGGCAAACGTCCTCAGACCACCTACCATCATGACCGGTACGTCCACCTCCCCTCTTATCTCCCTGCACCATCCTCGAAAATAGGCTTCATGCCCGGGGCGGCTTAATTTGGTTTTGAACTCGGTCCCCTCATATCTCTTACCCCTCAGTCCTGAGCTGATCTCGAGGGCATCAAATCCCCATTCGGCGAGATACCGGGCCGCCAATAGCCCCTCACGAAACTCAAGCCCGCCGGGAAAGCCGTCCTGGACCCCCAATTTAATGAGCACGGGGTAGTCCTCTCCCACCTTTGCTCTGATATCTTTGAGTATTTCTCGGTGAAGGCGTAAACGGTTTTCCAGATATCCTCCCCACTGATCGTTTCGACGATTCAGGTACGGAGAAAGAAATTGGCTCAGCAAGTAAGCGTGTGCCCCATGCACCTGGACGGCATCAAAACCGGCCTCTCTCACCCTTCTTGCCGCATCTCCGAATGCGCTGACCACTTCAGAGATTTCCTCCCCGGTCATGGATCGGTACGGTCTTTTAAAGTACGGGTCATCATGGACAAACGAAGGGCCTATGGCCTCAAGGTTTTTGGCCTCTAAAAATCTTGCGCTTTCTCTGCCGGCATGGAACAGCTGGATTGCGATTTTAGCCCCCAGATTATGTACGGCGGCGGAGAGCTTTTTGAGGCCTGGTATACAGTGGTCGCTCGCCACTGAATTCTGGATCGGAGAGGTTTGACCGGAATCGTGAACATGGGAAATACCCGTAACGATGAGCGCCGGCCCGCCCCTTGCAAGGTCTTCAAAAAATTGGATCTGTTTGTCAGTCACCTGGCCCGTATGATCCGCGTAACCGTCATAGGTTGCCGACCTGACAAAGCGGTTCTTCAGTTCCATCCCCTTTATG
>CAZFSF010000021.1:0-27119 GCA_964522045.1 uncultured Desulfobacteraceae bacterium | reverse complement strand
AAAGAAAAGGAGGTTATGATGTCATCGTTAACAGATCGTATGATTCGAGCAGCCAAGCTGGATGTAAATGTATACGAGGAGGTAGAAGCTGACAAGTCAGCGATGGGGCAGGCGATGTGGGTGGTTGTTCTTTCGAGCGTTGCTGCAGGCATTGGGAGCATCGGAACGACAGGCCTTTCTGGCCTTTTAATCGGAACAATAGTTGCTTTGATAGGGTGGTTTGTTTGGGCATTCATCACATACTTTGTTGGAACAAAAATCTTGCCTGAGCCACAGACAAGCGCTGATTATGGTGAACTTTTGCGGACCATAGGTTTTTCAAGCTCACCCGGCGTCATCCGAGTTTTGGGCATAATTCCGTTTTTGGGCTGGGTCATCAATATCATTGCAGGGATATGGATGCTTATTGCCATGGTTATTGCTGTAAGGCAAGCTCTTGATTACAAGAGCACGGGGCGTGCCGTGGGTGTGTGTTTGATCGGATGGATTATTCAGTTCATTATTATCTTTGGCGCATTTTTCCTTTTCGGTGGGAGTGGACAGCCTTCATGATAGGAAACAATTGAGTAACCGGGGTGCAAACGGCCCTGGTTCGACAGTTGTTGGGTAGGTTTGGAGGTCTGTAGCGGGGTTATTTGTCGAGGTCATAGGTAGGTATGGGTTTGGGTTAAAATGGAGATTTTGGGGGCATCCGCTCCCTGCAAATGCGATATATGCTACCTACAGACCATTATACGAAAGCCAACCCTATATTATACCTATTATTTTCTCCGATAACATCAGGTTTTAAGAATGATAGTAATCTGATAACTCTTATTATTGACATAAATTGAGCAAGATGTTTAGTAATGATCAGTACGCCAACAGGAGTACAACCACGGAATAACAGGGGTACAAACGGACTTGGTATGGTTGATTAGTTTTTTGAATTAACACCGTTTCATAGGTTCCGAATAATAAGGAACGATCGGAGGTCTTATTATGTTTAAACGAACAATCCACCTTCTAATCACGCTTTTGTTTATTATACCTCTTTTCGTGTTTTTTCCTTCCATTTCTCCCTCCCAAGATGCGACGCATGAAATTCTTGACATCTTGCGGAAAAGCCCGAAGTTAGATGACGCTGATTTGATCTTCAAAGACTTCTTTACAGGGAAAGCCACCACCAAGGTGATGGTGGGGTTGCGGAAACCAGCGAAGGCAAGAAGTATGAAGCAGAACCTGCGGAATATGAAACTTCGAGAGCAATTAAAGTATGTTGCACAGGCCACACAGGAGAATGTTATAAGCACCCTGAACCAGAACGAAGTCCTCATCAGCAACACCTATAACTATATTTTCGGATTTGCCGCTGAGGTTACACGTCAAGGACTTCAGGGTTTGATAGAGAACCCGGATGTTATGTTTATTGAGAAAGATGAAATTGTACACGCTCATTTAGCCCAAGGCATCCCGTTGATGAACGCTTCAACGACGAGAAGTACTTACAACGGCTCAGGAGTAGCTATAGCCATCTGCGATACTGGTATTGATTATACACACCCAAAACTGGGAAATGGTGGGTTTCCAAATAGTAAAGTGATTGGTGGCTACGATTTTGGGGACAATGACAGTAATCCAATGGATCTGGAAGGACATGGAACAGCCTGCGCCGGTATTGCAGCAGGTAATCTTGGCACTGTAGGGGATTATATTGGAGGAGTGGCATACGGAGCCAAACTCTATGCATTGAAAATTAGTCCTGGAGCCACCGGTTATGCGTATCTTTCTGATATAGCTAAGGCTTGGGACTGGTGTGTTCTGCACCAATATAAAGACCTTAACAACCCTATAATGATCATTAGCACAAGTTTTGGGGGCGGAAGATACTCCGGTAATTGTGATAGCGAATACAGCCTTATTACCGATGCTGCGGCCAATGCTATGGCTGCCGGAATAACCCTGTTTCTCTCTTCGGGAAACGCTGGTTATTGTGATTCCATGGATTATCCTGCTTGCCTCGACTCTGTAATCTCCGTAGGCGCTGTTTATGATGCGAATATTGGAAGGAACCCAATAACTGGATACGTTGGATGCATAAGCTATGGGTCTTGCGTGGGGACTCCGGACCCTTATCAAGTTTGCGAAAAAGTCTATATTGACGTTACCACAAATGCAGACCAAATATGCACGTACTCAAACAGTTCTAAGTTTGCAAGCCTGCTTGCCCCTTCCAATTGGGCTACGACGACCAAGCTGGGGGGTGGCTATTGGGACACTGCAAACGGTTTTGGGGGGACCTCAGCTGCATGTCCGTATGCCGCAGGCGCCGCCGCTTGTCTACAGAGTGCGGCTAAGGCTATCACTGGCTCTTATTTGACACACCATCAAGTAAAGGCAACGCTTGTGGATACAGGTGACCTTATTACAGACGGAAAGGTTAACATTACCAAACCAAGGGTAAACTTGGGGGCTGCTGTGCCCACACTTTATAGCCTCATCGTCCCAACGGCTCCAACTATAACGGTGACAACGTCTGGAACTACCGTCACGGTTTCCTGGGACGCTGTAGCTCATGCAAATGGATACATCTTAAACTACACTCCCTATCCTTATACCGGTCCTGATTCAATCGTAAGAGTTGATAAGGGGACCCAAACAAGCGCTTCACTTGTTTTTCAGAGAGGCGCTGCTTTTTACGTTGCTGTGCAGGCTTATAATTTCATTGGCGACAGCAACTATTCTAACATTGAGTATTTCATTATTGATTAAATCGATGGTGACTCCCGGTTATGCCGGTGGACTATTAGAGTTTGACATTTCCGGCAGTGGATGAAAACCTTTCTGGCGGAGCATGCGATAGCGGCGAAGCCCTGCCAGCGTTCCGGAGCGGTAAACGAAAAGAGGTGTCGATGTGGCTGAAATGCAACAATTGTGTTTGAGTCCTGGAAAAACCCCTTGTTCAGGACTACATTAACCCAGTATTGCCGCTGCCCCCAGAATGGCAGAGGGTTACATCTGGTAGTCCTAACCTGTTCCATGTCTGGAAAATAGCCTTTGTCTTTGATCTTCACCTCTGCTTCCTTCTTCATCTGCTAATTTTCACGAAATCGTATCATATGCGCCCAGAAAACAAAAATCATTCACTGTTATCGTGGGAATCTGTACAGATCATCATGGAATGAAGAACAGAGGAGAATAACAGGGGCTTTCCAATCAGGGTTTCCCGATGCCAGATGCTTTTCCGGCTCAATGGACATTGATGGTATAGTGAAAAGTCTCCAAGGCCGTCACTCCCGTGAAGGCGGGAGTCCACAAGTGGTTGATTCCCCTGAATTCCTGCTTTCGCGGGAATCCCGAAAACAGGTGATTTCTGACTTCTTGCGAATTCATCAACTTTAGATAGAAAAATCAGATCGATCTTCCATGAAAAACCGGTAGAAGGCGGCCAACACTAAAGAATGGGTGATTTCTCCATCCCGAATCAGGCGGGGGATCTCGCTGAGGGGCCGGAGCAGGACCTCAATATCCTCCCTTTCATCCTGTTGCTGTACCCCCGCAAGAAACACGTCTTTTGCGAGGAATGTGTAACACTCATTATTCTGTATGGCCGGATTGGGATGGACGGCGCCCAGTGAACACGTCTCTAAAGGTCGATATCCGGTTTCTTCCAAAAGCTCTCTCTTCGCTGCCCGTTCAGGTGTGTCAGATTTTTCTACAAGTCCACCCGGGATTTCCAGGGTGACATTCCGGGTGCCATGTCGATACTGCCGCACCATAACCACCTCCTGTTCGGGGGTGAGGGGAATAACATTGACCCAGGATGAAGATTCTAAGATAAAGAAATTGTGCTCTTTGCCGGTGCGGGGAGATACAGCCCTGTCTGTGCGAAGGCTGAAGACGCGATAGGACTTGTCTCTCGTGCTGGAGATTACTTTCCATGGTTTGGGGGGCATTCTGTTTCTCCTTCAGGCCTCTTTGAGTGGTCGAGTAGTTGAGTCGTTGAATCCGTTTCATTGAAAAAGCGGTCAATATCTGACAGATCATGGGTCACGGGGATAGGGGGAAGGCTCTCCAAAAAAAACCTGCCATATCGACTCGTCATAATTCTGACGTCCAGAATAGATAGTATCCCCCTGTCAGATCGCTTTCTTATCAGTCTGCCGAGGCCCTGTTTCAGGGAGATAATGGCTGAAGGGACCTGATACGCCATGAATGGATTGTGGCCCTGGCTACGGATGGCATCGATCCTGGCTGCGACAATCGGCTCTCCCGGCGAGTCAAAGGGGAGCTTGTCTATAATCAGACAGCTCAGGGCCTCGCCCGGCACATCCACTCCCTGCCAGAAAGAGCCTGTGGCAAAGAGGACCGAGTGGATGTCCTGCCTGAATGCATCCAGAAGGACCGATCGGGGCGCATGACCCTGCCTGTAAATGGTAAAGGGGATCTTATCTTTCAGGACCTGATATGCGATGTTCAGATTATGGTAACTGGTGAAGAGTACTAAGGCCCTTCCCTCTGTCCGTTTAAGGATATTTAAAATTTCTTTGGCAGCCTCAGAGCCGAAATCGAGCGAATTTGGAGGTAGAAGGCTCTTGGGGATGTAGAGGATGGTCTGGGTTTCAAAGTCGAAGTATGAATGGCAGATTTCCTGAAATACTTCTTCAGGGAGGCCAAGGCGTGAACGGATGTAGTCGAAAGTCCCGTTTGTGGAAAGGGTTGCGGAAGTGAATATGGCGGTCTGCACCTTGTCATAGAGAAGTTCATTCATCGACTCGGATATGTCGAGTGGGGACGAGTGGAGAACAAGGCTCATTTTTCGCCTTTCATACCAGTTCAGCCAGTTGCTGCCCCTCTGTTTGAGGATCTCTTCTAACAGGGTGTCTATTTCCCTAGCCCTGTCGAGAAGCGGCTGTATACGGGTACTTTTCAGACGCGTGAGGTTTGAATTGCCGTAGATAAGCGTGAGCCCCCGACTCAGCTCACGGGCAGGGCCCTGACCCAGATTGGAAAGGGTCTTTTGATCAAGCCTCCCCTTTTCTTCGTACCCCTCAAGCGACCCTTTCAGGAGCTCTATGCCAGCCTGTATGGTATTCAGCCCTCTTTCCAATCTCCCTTTGTCCACGCCCTGCATTTTTCTTATGCCCTTTTTCAGATCACCTATCAGGTCTGTAAGTTGCCTGGTGCTGAGACTTTCGCCAAAATAGGAGGTGGCTATCTCCTCTATGGTGTGGGCTTCATCGAAGACTGCCACTTGAAAGCGGGGTATTATTTCACCGAAACCTCCTTTTTTCACCTTCATATCAGCAAAAAAGAGATGGTGGTTTACGATGATAATCTTGGCCTTGGCGGCCCTGCTGCGGAGCTTTCCCAAGAAACACTCATCCAAAAAGAGGCATTCCGATCCGAGGCATTGGTCAGATGAGGATGAGAGGGAGTTCCAGAGGGTGTCATCGTCACTGAGCCACGAGATTTCTCCGCGATCGGCAAACTCTGTTTTTTTGAGCCATTCCTCGATCTTTTTGATTTTTTCTGTCTGGGATGTCTTCAAGAGAGATGACTGCGATACGTACTGGTGGTATCTGTGGAGGCAGAGATAGTTCTCTCTCCCCTTCATCATAACAGCATCAATATTGAGGTGAGTCGCCTTGTTCAAAAGGGGGATGTCTTTGAAATAGATCTGCTCCTGAAGGTTCTTTGTGCCGGTTGATATGACACTCTTCTTTCCACTCAGTATGACAGGGACAAGATAACCGAACGTCTTTCCGGTGCCAGTTCCTGCCTCTATCAGGGCGGGCGTTTTCTGCCGGATAGAGTCTTGTATCAGGAGGGCCATCTGGAGTTGGGAAGGCCGGAACTCAAACCCCTGGAGGGATCGGGCCAATATACCGTCTGTTTCTAAGATACTCTGAATGGTCGCGTCTGGATTGGGCATAGCCGCATGAATTGAATATTGACGATTGATGATTGAATATTGATGTTCTCGTAAAAAGTGCTGTTTCAAATTTTGCTTGCTGATAACTTGCGTATATTACTACATTCCATTTTCAATTTTCGTGAATTCTGCGCCTTTTTGCGGTGGCATCAATATTTGAGGAACTTTTTTCCAGCAAGATCACCTGAAATGGAGGTCCAGATTCATTTCCGCAGCTAATCCTGAAATTTCCTCTTTCACCTTTGCGATCGGTTTTTCCGCTGGCACGGCGGCCTCCAAATTCAGGCCGAACATCGGGGCGCCCGAAAGAGGGGCTCTGGTAATTTCAGTGTTCATGGATTGGATATTGACGTTATGCTGACGCAGGGTCTTGACGACCTTTTGCACTATCCCTGGGTGGTCCATGGCGGTTAGTTCGATCTTCAAAGGGAGTTCGGCACGTTTCGGAGCGGTTGAGGGGTCTTCTGCACTGTGGAGAGAGGTTTCAAACCCCAGATCCTCCAGGCTTTTGAGGTTTGTTTTGATATCCCCCAATTGCTTTTTGGTGCATGAGAAGAGGGTCATTATGGAAAAGCAGCCCCCCATGACCGCCATCCGGCTATCCTCAATGTTTGCGCCCACTCTGAATAGAAGTGTTGAAACATCATCAACAATGCCCGGTCTGTCTTTTCCCACTAAAAACAAGATCATATATTTTTTCAATTGGCACTCCTTATTTAATTGAATATTGGATATTGATAAAGCCGCAAAAAGGCGCAAATTTCATAAAAATTGAAGGACACTTCCTTTATTGGTTTTTGCCGAGAGATCGAAATCCAAGATTTTGTAGATATCGTTCATGTCGGCCTGCTCCAGTTCCACACCAAAAATTTCCTGGATATGTAGTTTGGTTGCGCTTCTGACCTCTTCCATCACGATTTCCCTGCCAAGGGCCTGCTGCATGGAGGTCATTTCCACACCTGTCAGACCACAGGGGTTTATCCAAGAGAAGGGATCCATCGAGGTATTCACGTTGAGTGCAATCCCATGAAAACTCACCCCGTGGCGGATGGCTATGCCGATGCTTCCCATTTTCCTATTGCCGATCCATACCCCCCTGTTCTTAGTATTTCGTACGGCCACTATTCCCCAATCGGCTGCGACCCGGATCATTACTTCCTCTAAGGTTCCCACGAACTCAACGACTTTAAGCTGCCTTCTTCCTAAGTCCACAACAGGGTAGACCACAAGCTGCCCTGGACCGTGATAGGTGATATCTCCCCCACGCTCAGCATGGAACACTTCAATCCCCCGCATTCCAAGGGTGGCATCATCCACAAGGAGGTGCTCGCGTCCTCCCCGGCGCCCCAATGTGAAGACCGGTGGGTGCTCCAAAAACAGGACCAGGTCCCGGTCAAGGATTTGAGATGTCTTGGCATCAACCAGAGCGCGCTGCAGATCCAGGGCTTCTCTGTAGTCCATCAATGGAATGTCAAGGTAAAGCCATTGTTTTGAAATTCGAAAAGTTTCCAATTTCAGCCCACAAGACACGGTTTTCTCGCGGCTGCTGTTTCATCCATCCTCTTTACCTTGCAATTTTGGGGAGCTTTGCGGAGGAGCTCGGGATACTTCAATGCCTCATCTGCCGCTGTCTTGCATGCCTCAATAAAGAGATCTATCTCGTCTTTTGACTCTGTCTCGGTAGGCTCTATCATGATAGCCCCATCGACTATCAGAGGAAAATAGATGGTGGGGGGATGGAATCCGAAGTCCATAAGCCGTTTTGCCATGTCTAAGGTTGTGACTTTTTCGGCCCTTTGAAATTTATCGGAAAAAACGCATTCGTGCATGCAGGGCCTTTCATAGGGAAGGTGAAATACCCCTTTTAGCTGTTCCCTGATATAGTTGGCATTCAGGACAGCGAGCTGGCTGGCCTTTTTCAGGTCCTGTGGTCCCATTGCCCGGATATAGCTGTATGCCTTTATAATGACACCGAAATTTCCGTAAAAAGCCTGGAGCCTGCCTACGGAATCAGGGAAGTCCTCAGAAAACGTGAATTTTCCGCTTTCTTCGATTATGCGCGGAACCGGCAGAAAGGGTTCAAGATGTTTTCTGACACATACCGGACCGGAGCCGGGTCCGCCTCCACCGTGGGGGGCCGAAAAGGTCTTGTGAAGGTTGAGGTGCAGCACGTCAACCCCGGTTTCGCCCATGTGAAGCATACCCATTATGGCGTTCATATTTGCGCCATCGCAGTAGACCTGCCCACCTTTTGAGTGAACGATCTCGGCGATTGCTTTGATATTCTCCTCAAACAGACCCAAGGTATTGGGGTTGGTTATCATAATCCCGGCTGTCTCTTCGTCCATGACCTCGCGGACGGCCTCGGGTGAAAGGATACCCTTTTCATTCGATTTCACCGGCACAGGGCGATACCCGCAGAGGGCAGCACTTGCCGGATTCGTGCCATGTGCCGTGTCAGGAACAATAATCTTTGAGCGGACCATCTCTTCACTTTTGTGATAGGCATGGATGAGAAGCATTCCAGTCAACTCTCCCTGGGCCCCTGCCGCGGGTTGGAGGGTTACAGCATCCATGCCGGTGATTTCAGCCAAGAAGCCTTCCATTTCAAACATCAGCCTGAGCGCCCCCTGTGACAAACCAGGGGGCAACATGGGGTGCGCCCCTGCAAATCCTTCAAGGGCTGCATATTTTTCGTTGATCTTGGGATTATACTTCATGGTACAGGAGCCCAAGGGGTACATCCCGGTATCAACGCAGAAATTCCACTGGGAGAGTCTTGTGTAGTGACGCACCACATCTATCTCGCTCAAGTCCGGGAAATCCGGGCCATCACCTGTAAGCTCCTCGTCTATAGGAATAGATTCAACGTCTCGCCGGGGAAGAGAAAAGGCGCACCTGCCTTTCTTACCTTTTTCCCATAGAAGCGGTTCATTAAGAATAAGACCGGTTGTTCCCATTAACTCTGACATAATTTTACCTCATGTCTTTATCTGTCTGTGTGAGTCTGTGGCTCATTTCCCCAATTCCTCAATCAACAAATCCATCTCCTCTTTGGTCTTCGTTTCCGTTACACAGATCAGGTATCTGCCTGCCAATTCAGGGAAATAAGGAGTTAAGGGAATGCCTGCAACGACCTTTTTCTCTAACAGACGTTCATAGGTGGTCTCAAAGTTGGCCGGAAATTCCACGACGAATTCATTAAATGTGGGGCTTTCAAAGCAGACTTTGAACCCTGCCTTTTCAAGGGCCTGTTTGAGATACTCTGATTTGTCGTGGTTGAGTTTCGATAATTCACGGATCCCTGTACCTCCCAAAGAGGCCATATACATTGCGGCAGCAAGGGCGAGTAGGCTGTTGTTTGTACATATATTGGAAGTTGCCTTTTCACGCCTGATGTGTTGCTCTCTCGTTGCAAGCGTCAGAACAAAGCCGTTTCTGCCATCCTTGTCCGTTGATTTGCCAACTAAGCGGCCCGGCATGCTGCGTACGTGTTTCATCTTACCGGCAAACATCCCGAGTCCCGGTCCCCCGAACCATTTTGGGATACCGAGGCTCTGGCCTTCTCCACAGGCAATGTGCGCGCCCTGACTGCCGGGGTTTTTGAGCAACCCATAGGCGAGAGGTTCGGTAAAGGAGGTAATGAAAACGAGATCTTTTTCCCTGCTCTTTTCGCCTACTGCTGCCAAATCCTCAATGCATCCGAAGAAATTGGGAGATTGGACTGCAACTGCCGCAAGTCCATCGAGTCTATCCAATCGGGAAAGGTCTGTCCTCCCATTTTCGAGATAGGGGAGTTCTACAATTTCCAGGCCGGTAGGTGAAAAATAGGTCTGGACCACTTGCCGATAATACGGATGAATAAGGCTCGAAACCGCAACCCTCTTTCGGCGGGTAATCCGGATGGCCATGAGGAGCGCCTCGGCCAGGGCTGAAGCCCCGTCATAGAGCGATGCGTTGGACACTTCCATGCCGAGCAGCCGGGCAGCAAGGGTCTGGTATTCATAAATTGCCTGGAGTGTCCCCTGACTCATTTCCGGCTGATAGGGGGTGTAAGGTGTGACAAATTCTGAACGGCCCAGGAGGTGGGTTAATGACGCCGGTATAAAATGATCATACCTGCCTGCCCCGAGGAACAGCTTGTATTCGGGAGAGATGGCCACTGAGTTGGAAAGGGCATCCATCAGGCCATTCAACTCCCACTCAGTTAAGGCAGCCGGGATATCAAGATCTCTTCGCCGGCGGCAGTCATCGGGTATTGTCGAGAAGAGGTCGTCAAGGGTATCCGCTCCAACCACCCTAAGCATTAAAGCTATGTCTTCATCGGTATGAGGCAGATAACGCATTTATGCCACCCCTTCTAACATTTTGAGATAAGTCTCTTTGTTCATCAGAGCATTCAGTTCGTCAGGATCACTCTGTTTTATCCGGATAATCCATCCATCCGAGTGCGGGTTGGTATTCACCAGTCCGGGCGAATCCTCAAGTGCCGTATTTACTGCGAGGATTTCTCCCCCGATCGGCATATACAGCTCAGCTACTGCCTTGACCGATTCCACTGTTCCAAATTCCTCCCCCTTTCCTAAAGCATCTCCGGGCTGGGGGAGTTCCACAAAGACAATGTCTCCGAGCTGATCCTGGGCATAGTCGGTAATCCCGACTGCTGCTTCATCGTTCTCAACCCTTATCCACTCATGGTCCTCAGTATAGCCTACATCTTCAGGCAAATTCAGTTCGCTGATCTCTTTCATGTTAGCGCCTCCCTATGCGATTGACGATTTATTATCGGTAACAGTTCAGCCATTTTAGACAGGATGAACAGGATGAACATGATATCTTTTTCTTATCTTGTTGATCTATTAGTTTAAATCCTATTTTGTTGTAAACACGATAAGCACACCCAATGATTTTTTTCCGTTAGTTCTCCATATTCCATTTCTTAACTTCCTTCAGGTTGTGGCGAATTCCTTGATCAACTGGATTTTCTAAGAACTTCTTTTCAAAATCATGTCTATCCTGTTATCCTGTCAAATACTTTTTGCACCGGTGAACGGTTACTTACAATATATACGGAACCCTCAAATTGAAGCCCTTGTAGACTACGAAGGTCTCCACAGACTGAACATCTTTCAAATGGGCTACTTCCTCTGTATAAAATTCTAACAGTTCATACCCCTCCTTCAAAAAAACCACCAAGATCAGATCATACCGGCCTGTCACAACACTTACAGATACGACACCCCTCAATCGGCTGAATTCCTCGCCTTTCCTGACTAAATCCATGGTTTTCAGTTTGACACCGACCATTACCACCCGGTGCCTGGGAACTGCTCCTGGGTCCACCAGCGCGGACACCTCTAAGATGCCCGCCTTTTTCAATTTGCTGACTCGAGATCTGACAGTATTTTCCGACAGCGACAACTTCTCGGCAATCTTTTTGAAAGATTTCCTTCCATCTCGAAGATGCTTGATAATAGCAATACTGGTTTCGTCCATTTTCATGAAAAAGGCCCATCCGGTCTTTGAGAAGGTGTATTAAGAAATGATAGTGTATAATTACTGAATTTGTCAAGAATATTTTAAATTTTTATGATATCCTCAAAATATATTGATAATTTGATTGAAAAATACATCTTTTGGTGATAAATGTTTGTTGGATTGAGTGATTGAGACACAGACACACACAGACAGACACGGACGGATTCAAGATGCAGGATACTGGATGCAGGATGTAAGATGCAGGATGGATGAATGGTATGGACGGATGATTGATTCTTGGTTATATTCCTTGCGCCTTACGTCTTGAGCCTTACGCCTTGGCCAGATGAATGGATGGGTGGGGGGATGGAGCGTCTTAATAATCTGTGTAAATCTGCGAAATCTGTGGATGGTATAGGGAGATAGCGAAGAGATGGCGAAAAAAATAGCCATAATAGGCGGGGGGCCGGGAGGGTATGTGGCTGCTATCCGCTCTGCCCAGTTGGGAGCTGAGGTAACCCTTATAGAAGAAGACAGCGTGGGGGGAACCTGTTTGAACCGGGGATGCATACCTTCCAAAGTCATGAAGAGATCGGCCGAGATTTTAAATGATTTCAAGAGGGCTCAAGAGTTCGGCATATCGGTAAAGGGGATTATCCGCCCTGACATGAAGGCCCTTATGGATAGGAAAGAGACCGTGATCTCAAACCAAAGAAAAGGGATACGTAAACTTCTTGATCATTGCAAGATTCGCCTTCTGAGGGGGCATGCACATCTGCGAGGGCCTAACCTTGCCGAGGTTAAACTGGAAAACGACAAAACAGTTGAAGTCCCCTGGGACAGGTTGATTTTAGCCATGGGGTCCAGGCCGCTGAACATCCCGTCCTTTCCGTTTGATGGCAATATGGTTATATCCAGCAATGAGGCCCTCAATCTCCTGGAAATCCCTGAATCCATGTTGATTGTAGGCGGGGGGGTAATCGGGTGTGAATTTGGCTTCATCTTCTCATCCCTCGGCTCAAAGGTGACAATAGTAGAGGCGATGGACCGTCTTCTCCCCATTCCATCGGTTGATAAGGATTGCTCCAAGGTTATCCAGCGCGAGATGAAAAAACGCAAGATCGGTTTCATGGTCAACCGGACCGTTGAGAGAATTAAAAAAAATGGGAGAAAAATCCGTGTGACCATCGGTCCTTCCCATTTTGGCGAGAAACTGAATGAAAAAAAGTTGACGTCCCTGACTCTTGAGACGGACAAGGTGCTGGTCTGCATAGGACGCGAGCCCAATACCGCCAATATCGGCATGGAGGCGCTCGGGATTAAGACGGACAAAAAAGGATGGATCTTTGCTGATGAACGAATGCAGACAAATATCCCGGGTGTTTATGCCATCGGAGACGTACTTGGACCTTCCAAGATAATGCTTGCCCATGTGGCCTCGAGAGAAGGATTGGTTGCCGCTGAAAACGCTATGGATGGAAGGATGGAAATGGACTATAATGTGGTGCCTGGAGCCATATTTACAATGCCGGAAGTAGCCTGTGTCGGATTGACAGAGATCGAGGCTGAGGAAAGGGGTTATAATATTCGATCTGACAGGGTCCTGTTCCGCAATCTGGGTAAGGCCCATGTAATAGGCAAAATAGCGGGTGAGGCAAAGATCATATCAGAGGCCGGGGATGGAAGGATTTTGGGTGTTCATATGGTAGGACCGCATGTTACCGATCTTATTGCGGAGGCCACATTAGCCATGAATATGGGATGCACAGTGAAGCAATTGGCCGAGACATTGAACCCGCACCCCACGCTCTCTGAAGTCATGTTTGAGGTAGCGCTCAAGGCGCTGGACAGATCCCTTCACGGATGATTGGTTTGCGTGCACTCTTTGATCCAGTTATTCGTGAGTACGTTCGAAAGTCCCTAATCCTACTCGTAATCATAATCATACTCTGTTACAGTCCATTTTAGGGATGCCCGATTATGATTACGATAAAAATTATGAGCAAAAAAGTAGTCTAATGGCCACTTAAAAGATCCAACTTACGGGGTGTAACAAGAATGAAGGTCAAAAGGGTGATAGTGGTTTCAGTGCTGGTTCAACTCATATTTCTGACTTCTGTCAGTGGAGGCGACACCAAGCCTTCCAAGGCAGATGAGGGCGTTCCGGTGACTTCACCTAATGAAGAAAGTGTAAAGGAGAGAGGCATGAAAAATAAAGACAGGTTGACCGAAGAGGAGGGCAAATACCTCCTAAGTGTTGCAAGAAAGACAATCGATCAAGCCCTTTCCGGGAAAGAAGGGCCGGAGAAAGAGGGCCCTGATCTCCCTGCTCTTTTTGATGAACAGAGAGGCACCTTTGTAACCTTGACCATAGGGGGAAACCTGAGAGGCTGTATAGGCCATATCATCCCGCACGAAGCATTAATTGAGGGGATCAGGATAAATGCGATCAATGCCGCATTCAAGGACCCCCGGTTCAGGCCTCTTAGCAAGAATGAGTGGAAAAGGGTAAAGATTGAAATCAGCATACTGACCGAACCCAAATCGCTCTCCTATTCCGATGCTGACGATCTCTTGAAGAAACTCCGGCCGGGCATAGACGGCGTTATTTTCAAAAAGGGATATCACCAATCCACTTTCCTACCGCAGGTCTGGGAGCAGTTGCCACGAAAAGAGGAATTCCTGAACCACCTATGTCTCAAGGCGGGTCTGAATGGAGATGAATGGAAAAAGGGCAGGATTGAGGTTTCTACCTATCAGGCCCAGGCCTTTGAGGAGTAGCCTTGTCCTGAATCCTAATGGAGCCTTCGACCGATGAACCTGAAGCGATTGATCATTTGGAGTATCATCGGCACGGGGATATCATCTGTCACAACCCAGCTCCTCACCATCAGGGAATTCCTGACCCAGTTCAATGGAAATGAAATCACCATTTCTCTTGTGATTTTCTGCTGGCTCTTGATGACAGGAATTGGCGCCCTGACGGCAAAATTTGTCAAAGGGGGAGGCCTGAAGGTCTACGCTCCCCTGATTTTGATCATCGCCATCTGGCCGCTTCTGCAGATTATCGGGATCAGGGGGTTCAGGGAATTTTTCTTTATCCACGGGGTTTCCCCTGGCTTTTATCCCATATTCTTCTATATCCTGATTACCATTACCCCCTATTGCTTCCTCACTGGATTTATTCTCCCTTATTCACAAAACGTCCTGAATATCAGTCATTATCCCTTTGAAAGCGGGGACCTCTATATTACCGACAGTATAGGCGACATAGCAGGTGGAGCTATCTTCAGCTTTATCTTGGTTTACTGGCTCAAGCCCTTTCCCATAATTGCCGTCACCTCTTCCCTTTTGATCTTAGTGGCCCTACTGCTCCTGCTTAAGCAAAGGCAGTACGTTCTTTTGGCAGGCGCCCTTATAGCTTGTTCAGGCTTTTACTTTTTTTCAACCAACAGCCATTTTGAAACGTTTACCCTCTCCGGACAGTATGGCGACATTGTCCATTATCTTGAGTCTCCATACGGAAGGATCGTGATAACCAAGGAGGGACCTCAACACACCTTCTGGGAATCGGGGCTCCCTCTCTATTCCGATTCAAATATCATCTCCAGCGAGGAGAAGGTGCATTACCCCTTGTCCCAGTTAAAGCGGGTTGGGACCCTGATGTTGGTTTCGGGGGGATTGGGTGAGACGCTGAAAGAGGTATCAAAGTACCGGCCCGCACATGTTGAGTACTTAGAGCTCGATCCCCGTTTGACCGATCTAGCGCAAGATCTCGGAATCATCAAAAAAGCCCCTTTTCTTAAAATAATCAACACTGACGCAAGACGTTATATAAAGACAACCACAAAGAAATATGACGCCATACTGATCGACCTTCCGGATCCGGACACCTTTCAGATAAACCGCTTCTTCACAGAAGAATTTTTTGCTCTTGCAAAACGTATACTCAATAAAGGAGGCATTCTTTCCCTCAATCTGAAATATTCTCCCAACTATATCAGCAACATCGGCAAAAAGAAGCTCTCAACCCTTTATAACAGTGCACGAATGCATTTTAAAAACGTCCTTATCCTACCTGGCGAACAGGCCTATTTCCTCCTGAGTGACAGGGGATTGCAGCCCGATATCCCATCACTCCTGAAGGCGAAAAAGATTTCGACCTCTTATATTGAAGGGTTTTTCCATGGCAATGTGACCGGCGAAAGAATTAAACAGCTCGAAGAGAGATTAGACAGGAATGAACAGCCAAATACCGATTTCGAGCCAAGACTCATGAATATTGTTTTCCAGGAGTGGTTCATCAAATACGGCACCCATCCCGGCTACTTTATTGCGACCCTGTTTGGCCTTACTCTGGTCTACTTTGTATTCATGAGAAGAGAAGAGTATATCCTCTTTTCAACGGGCTTTGCGACTATGGGGGTGGAAATGCTCATTATCTTTGCCTTTCAGGTCATTTATGGCTACGTCTATATCGAAATCGGGGCAATTATTACCGCATTCCTATTAGGGCTCCTCCCGGGAGCAATAGTGGGTAAACGATGGCACGTCAAGATAGGCCTCAAAATTAACCTTTCGGAAATTGCCATTTTGTCCCTGCTGTTTATCTTCTTTTTATGGATTTCATGTTTCAAATCCTGGATCCATCCCCTATACTTCCTCTCATTCTGCTTCCTCTTTTCATTCTTGGGCGGGTTCCAGTTTCCTGTTGCCGCAGAAATTATCGGGGAGGAAAAAAGTCCTGCGGCGGGTTGCCTTGCTGCGGATCTGTGCGGCGCTGCCGTAGGGACATTGGCTACAGGAACGATCTTGATCCCCCTGTGGGGCATCAGGTTTGCGGTAGTTTTCTTGATCCTTGTGAAGATTTCGAGTATTTTACTTTTTATGTTTGGCAGGAGAATCAGTGCATGAGAAATCGTCAACCACTCGACCAGTCAACCGGCACTGCCCTGATGACCCGTAAGGAATTCCTCAAATCTGCCGCCTTAGGCGCTTCGGCCTTTCTATGCGCAGGAGCAGGTTACGGGTTCTTGGGAGAAAAGAGCAGCGGGGGGGAGAGCATAAAAGGGCACATATTTAAAGCTGATGCCCCTAAAAAACCGTGGAAGTGGTCTATCGAGGGCTTTTACTACACGACCGAGGGAAAGGCTGTGCGGTGTCAGGTATGCCCGAACCGCTGCCGTCTCAATCCCGGCGACAGGAGCATATGTCGGTCAAAGGTAAATATCGGGGGGAAGCTGTACTCCCTTGCCTACGGGGACCCCTGTGCTGTTCACGTGGACCCCATTGAAAAAAAGCCTCTCAATCACTTTTATCCCCGGTCACTCGTATTTTCCATCGCCACTACCGGCTGCAATTTCAGGTGTCTTAACTGCCAGAACTGGGAGATTTCCCAGAAAAAGCCGGAAGAGGTGGAGCATCTTGAGCTATTTCCGGAAGGTGTGGTGAGGGAAGCCAAAAAGAAAAAAATCCCTTCCATAGCCTATACCTATTCTGAGGCGATCACTTTCTATGAATACATGTGCGATACAGCCAGGCTGGCTAAAGAGGCAGGTCTCAATAACGTATGGGTCTCTAACGGCTATATAAACCGAAAGCCCCTTCTTCACCTCTGCAAATACTTAGACGGGGCAAACATCAACCTGAAATCATTTGACAACAATATCTACCGCGCCCTCAACGGAGGTACACTCCAGCCTGTCCTGAATACGTTCAAGACCCTTCACAGGGAGGGGGTGTGGTTTGAGATGACCACGCTTGTGGTGCCGACTTATGTGGACAAGCCGGAGATGATCAAGCGTATGTGTGGTTGGATATTAAAGGAGTTGGGGCCTGACTATCCGCTCCACTTTTTGAGGTTTTTCCCACAGTACAAGCTGATACGGCTTCCGGCCACACCGATCGCCACACTTGAAAAGCTGAGGGAGATAGCCCTTGAGGAGGGTATCCGGTACGTCTATTTGGGGAATGTGCCCGGGCATAAGGGAACCCAGACTTATTGCCATAACTGTCATAAAGTCGTGGTTAAACGGAACGGATACCTGATAGAGGCACTTAATATAAAAAATTCCCTGTGTGGATTTTGCGGCACACGGATTCCGGGGAGATGGGCAGAGGATTGATGTTAGGGAGTGGCGTGCTTCACAAAATTTTTGCAGTGGTGATGAAACATGGCCCACTGCCCTCTGTTTCCATCCCAGGATTTGACCTTACATTTGCCTAATGCATGCGGGCTGTTATGCCCGGCGTTATTATCAAAATAGCTGAAATGGCTGCACAGGGCGCAATGAATCAGAACGCCCGGGTCGGATTTCACTTTCTGGTCACTTCTATTATTCATTATATGTCCTCATAGGTATGAAATTGGAAATTTGGGATTCAAGGCAAACCCCCATATTTCGGTTTCCAATTTCTAATTTCCAATTACCAATTTCCAGCTTCTATTCTTACGCACCCGGTATTCAGGGACCATCAGGCCCAATATCAGCCTCAATGTCTGATAGTCAAAGGGCTTAAAGGCGCCTCGATAGGCCACCACCGCCGCACAGCCGCAGCGGGAACAATCGGCATTATCACCATAGGTGCAGGCCTTGGGCTGCCCATCTGATTTGAAACAGCAGACCCTTTGGCTAACAGGGCATGCTGAATAACTGTTCCATTTTTTAAAATCGCCTTTGGTTAACAATTGGCGGGCCATTGCAGGTGTAAAGCCGATTTTCTCGCCATATCTGTTTCGTAAGACGAGGAGCTGCCTAAGCAACTGATTCCTCTCACTCAGGGGTATGAACAACCCGGCATCGTCTATTCTTTTGTCGGGTGTGTAGAACGAGAACCCAATACCCTTGATGGGAAATTCCATCATTTCTCTCACAAAATCATCCAATCTCTCCTGATTCAATTTAGAGATGGTCATATGGACAATCGGAGGCTGGGAGGCCCTTTTCAGATTTTTCACGGCCGTGTGGTAAACGCCTTCTCCCCTAAGCATGTCATTCAGATCCTTCGGACCGTCAAGGGAGAGTATCCACTGTCCGTTTTCCAGCTCAGGGAACCCGTTTACCCCGTTTGTAAAGGCTAAGGTCGAATCAAAGATCTTGCTTGCCGCCCTGCACATTTCCGGGCGGAGAGTAGGTTCGCCTCCGTACAGGATAGCAGCTCTCAGGCCCCTTGCCCTCAGATCCTTCAAGAAGGTTATCATCTGCCCATCGTCTAATTCAGGGGGATGGTCCTGCTTCCACCAGTAACAGTGGACACATTTAAGGTTACATCGATGGGTAATGTCGATGGCTACAGTTGTGGGATGGTTCGTGAAGATCCACTTGCCAAGAATGATTAGCTTTGCAGGGGTTAATCGCATGGCGTAAGGGTGTTGAATTTTTCTGCATATTCATTGACAAAGCGCTTTATGGCCCCTTCATCCGCAAAACTGTAATACCTGTTATTCCCTATGATGACGTGGTCAAGGACTTGAATTGTCAGGAGTTTGGCTGCCCAGACCAGGTCTCTCGTAAGCCTTTTATCCTCTGGTGAGGGAGTTGGATCACCTGAAGGATGGTTGTGAACAAACACAAGGGAGGCGGCCCTGTATTCGAGGGCCATTGAAACGATCTCGCGCGGATAAACGGCGCTTCCGGTGAGACTCCCATGGAAAAGATCATGATCGGCAATAAGTTCGTTCTTGCGTGAAAGGAAAAGGACTTTGAAGACCTCCCTTTTCAGATCCCGCATGGAATGAAAAAGATAGTCGAATACAGCTTGAGAAGAGCCGAAAAACATTTTCCCGGAAATTCTGTCCTTAAGATATCTTCCTGCGACCTGGTGGACGAGACCTAAGTAAAGGGCGTTTTTGGGTCCGATCCCCTTTATTTTAGTCAGCTTTTCCACGGGCGCAGATAAAACACCTGAGAGATTTCCGAATTCCTTCAGGGCTTCACGCGCCGGAAGTTTCTGATCTCCCCTCGGTGTCCCTAAGGTGAGGAGAAATTCAATCACCTCCTCATCACTAAATTTCTCAAGGCCACCCGTCAGGAACCTCTGTCTCAATCTTTCACGATGGCCCTTGCCCCTTTTTTGCCACTCTTCTTTTTCCATGATACTGGATGCCGGATACTTGATGCTCAATACTGGTGGAAGATCCCGCTATCGGGGACAAAGAGATTGTTCTTAATTCCTCAATTCCTCAATCCTTAAATTCGCAATTCCGGTTTATCCGGGCTAAAGTTATATTTTCCAACTTTATCAAAGATGGAAGAAAAATCAAGGGGAAGGTTGCCTAATGAAAAAGACTGCTTACAGTTATTGGAATAAATGGCATCGTTTATAAGAACGCGAAAATAGTTTACACGTCTTTTGCGATGTCTGTGTCTGTCTGTGTGGGTCTGTGGCTAATTTCGTGTTGAATGGAATTAAAGTATTGCTGATAAAGAAGGTATTATGCTATGCTATTGGATTAGGTTAACTCGTTTGGGTCCCCCCAGGGGGGTAAATGATTATTGTTAGTTGATTTTATAGCGCTAACCATTTCAAATGATTAATAAATTATAGCTCCGGTTTATCCGGGTCAGGAATGTCACAGTTTATCATGTTATTTTTGAAACTTGTCGTATTCTTGGTTGTTTATGCCATAATACAATTCATAGACGCTGAAAACGCTTTTGCCTGGGGGCCAGGTGTTCATACCGCCATTGCCCTAAGCTCACTTGATTCTGCCAGCCTTTTACTCCCCGCCATCGCACGGGTGATCACCTCATTCCCTATTGAATACATGTACGGCTCACTGTCCGCCGATTTCTTTATCGGAAAGGGGAAAAGGAAGCGCTCAAAAAGTCCGCATGCCTGGGAGGGTGGTTTCAAATTCCTGAGCCAGGCCGTTGATGAACGGGAGACGGCATATGCCTTAGGGTTTCTTTCCCATTTAGCAGCCGATGTGGTGGCCCACAATTTCTTTATCCCGAATTTGTTGAGCGCATACCCGGGTAGAGGAAAGATGGGACACCTGTTCTGGGAGATCAAGTCTGACTATTTGATCGGACCGGATTACACAAGAATAGCGAGGGGAGTGCTCGATATGGACCATGGGATATGCGATGACCTCTTGAAGCTTGTAGCGGGAAGAAGAAAAAAAGGATTTAAGGCAAAAAAGGGTTTTTTTGCCCAGACTGTCAAGTTTTCGGGTCGCCTTCATGCCACCCACGATCTCTTTTTTGGAGGCAATGCGGTTCGCTGGCGGCATTTCCATGGATATCTCGCCTTTATGTTCGACCTTTCGCAGAGTTTGGCCAACGACTTTCTGAAACATCCCGAATCATCCCCCTGTCTCCTGCATGACCCAATGGGTAGACGGAATCTGCTTCTCGCAAAAAAAAGAAGCGCCTTTCCGATACTTCGCCGGATACCCCCGCCTGTTCAACGATTCGACGTGGATGAAGACCTGCTCTATCTATGAATACCATTAGAATCCTTTCAGAGAAGTTGGCTTCCCAGATTGCGGCCGGAGAAGTGGTAGACCGACCTGCCTCGGTTGTCAGGGAATTGACTGATAACAGCATTGATGCGGGTGCGGATCGCATTGTTGTCCGGATTGAAAGCGGAGGGAAGAGGCTAATCAAGGTCAGTGACAACGGTATTGGCATGTCTAAGGATGATCTCCTTTTGTGCGTTGAAAGGCATGCAACGAGCAAGATAGAAACAGCGTCCGACCTTTTGAATGTGAAGTCTCTCGGCTTCCGGGGAGAAGCCCTCCCGAGCATGGCAGCTGTTTCCCGCATGCAGATCACTTCCCTTCCTCAAGGCCGGTTGACCGGGCACAGGCTCAAGATCTCGGGCGGAAAAATGTTGGCAATTGAGGAAACAGGGGCCCCCGCAGGTACAATTGTTGAGATAAAGGATCTTTTTTTTAATTTGCCTGCAAGACGAAAGTTTCTTCGTGCCGCCCGAACTGAAACAGATCATATTGTAGATGTAATATCCCGAGCCGCCATGCCGTTTCCGCGGATAGGCTTTAGATTGGAGGATGGCGTAAAAAAGATCTTAAATTTATCGGCATCAGGGGACACCCTGTCTCGACTCTCCGGGCTCATGGGTCGAAAGGTGGGTGAAGCAATTATGGAGGGAGAGGAAAAATATGGCGATCTTTCAATTAAGCTTTATGCGGCGCCCCCGGACTTTGCAAGGAGTCGGGGAGATCGGCTATTTGTATATGTGAATGGCAGGAATATACGGGACCGGTTTATTACAAAAGCGATTATGGACGGTTATGGCAAGCGGTTGATGAGGGGACGCTATCCTCAGATTGCCCTTTTTATTGACATCGACCCTTTGGAGATCGATGTCAATGTCCACCCAACCAAACAGGAAATCCGATTTCGTAATGCTCGCAAGGTTTTTCAGGCCATAGTCTCTGCTATTGCAAACAGGCTGGCGCGTTCGCCTCAGCCCTTTTCTGGGCAGGGGTTTATTGGCAGCGAAGCGGTTCCAGTACGGAAAGGCCTCTTATCCTCTATCTCCGATTCCTTTATTTCCGAGCCCCCATGGGAATATTCTCCTGGGTCTGAAAGAAGTGACTCCCCGGACCAGACGGTATATCCATCCCGGACAGCGTCCCTTGAGCAATCCATGGTCCCGGCTGGGCCACGAATCATCGGGCAGCTGGGGAACACATATATTCTATGTCAGGTGGAAGACGGGCTCTTGATTGTCGATCAGCATGCTGCCCATGAAAGGGTCGTATATGAAAATCTGAAAAGATCCCTATCTGCTTCGCGGGTTGAGATCCAGGGCCTGCTGATCCCTCACGAGTTAGAGCTTTCGACAAAAGAGAAAAGGGTGATTTTGGGAAAAGGGGACAGGTTGCGCGGTTTCGGGATTGAAATTGACCATTTCGGGGGCAATACCTTTTTGTTGAGGGCTGTTCCGGCCCTGTTAAAGAATGTGGACTGGAATTCTTTTATATCCGAGTTTGTAACGGAATTTGAGGAAGGAACTCCTGATGAAGATGCCCTATTAGATAAGGCCGTAACTTTAATGGCCTGTCACGGCGCCATCCGGGCCGGACAGCACTTGAGCCAAGAGGAAATGAGCAGGCTCTTAAGCGAGTTGGGAGAGATGGACTTACCCACGAACTGCCCCCACGGAAGACCCATATTTAAGCATTTTACCTATTATGAGATGGAAAAGATGTTTAAGAGGGTTGTGTAAACATTTGCGATGTCAGAAGATAAAAGGCCAAAGGTCATTGTTATTGCGGGTCCCACGGCCAGCGGAAAAACCGATCTCGCAGTAGATTTGGCCCGAGCTCTATCAGCAGAGATTGTCAATGCTGATGCCATGCAGGTTTATCGGGGCATGGATATCGGCACTGCCAAGCCTACGCATAGGGAACAAAGAGGGATTTCCCACCATCTGTTGGATGTTGTCAATCCTGATGAGGACTTCAATGCAGCGATTTATCGTCGTATGGCCCTTCCTATTGTGAATGAAATCTGTTCGAAAGGGAAAACGTGCCTTGTTGTTGGCGGTACAGGTCTTTATATCAGGGGTCTGATCGGAGGACTCATGGAATCCCCTCCCTCAGATCCCGAGTTGAGAGAGCGGTTGCGCATGGAATGTGAGATCCATGGAACTGCAAAACTCCATGAAAAATTGGAGAGCCTCGACCCTGAACGTGCAGAGAGAATCCATCCAAATGATGGGGTGAGGATCATAAGGGCCATTGAAATCAATTACCTTTCCGATCTACGGTCTTCAGACCTGATGAAAAGGCACGGTTTCAGGGAAAGGTCATTAAACGCCTTGAAGCTTTGTCTGCACGTGGACAGAGAGGATCTTTATCATCGTATAAACGAGCGGAGTGTAAAAATGGCAGATAAGGGCCTCATAGAAGAGACCCGGGATCTTTTAAAGAAAGGATACTCCCCTGATCTCAAATCGATGAAAGCTATCGGGTACAGGCATATGATCAGGTATTTACAAGGAGAATGGTCCTTAGAAGAAACGATTACCAAACTCAAAAGAGATACGCGAAGGTATGCCAAAAGGCAATCAACCTGGTTCAGGGCAGAGCCTGGCATCATATGGGTTGATCCTAAGGATTTAGATATGGTAATAAAGAAAATCCATCTATTTTTGTCTCAAGGCACTTGAATCAGCGTGCCTTCCAGGACCAATAAAATAAGCCCCCTCCTTTTGGGGTGGTAATTTGACTGGAGGAATTCTGATGGGGTTCATCAAACTTAAGTTATTTTGCAGGGTGAGCGTTGTTTCTTTATTGGCCTCTCTCTTTCTCTTGGCCTGTTCATCAAGCCTGAGAGCCCCGGAAAGGGTTTTGGACACTCCGGAACATCATGCTTATAGCGGCTACAAATTGCTTAAAAAGGGCTATATTTTCGATGCCAACAGAGAATTCAAGCTTGCCCTGCAACTCGATTCTCACTATTCCAATGCACACTTAGGCCTGGGGCTGACTTACGGCAAGGAAAAGAAGTTCAAGTTGGCTTTGGATTCAATGTGCAGCGCAAGAGATGATGCCAAGACAGAAGAGGAGAAGGCTTTAGCCTGTGTCGGCTTTATGCGCCTTTACACAATGATGGGAGAGGCGGACTGGCTAAATAAAGTCAGAGAGAGGTTTTATAACGCCTTGCATTACAAAGAAAACCTGCCAGAGGCCTACTTCTTCATGGGCATTGCATATAAAAAGGCGAATCGGTTATACAAATCAGAAAATGCATTCCGAAAGGTTCTGCAAATCAACAAAGGGCTTGTGGTTGAATCTAAGGAAGAGCTGAAAACTTTGGGGAAGTCAGGACAATAAGGTCTATTTCGTGGGGCAGGACAGAAATACTATGAATAGGATCGCCATTTTCTTTCTTGCAGGTGTTCTCTTTTTTGGTTTCCACCTTTCACAGGCCGAAACAGGGGATAACTTAGAGAAAAATGAGCTTTTGGCCATAGGCACCGGCACTGTTGTTGAAGGGAATTCCGCCTCGGCAAAAAAAAAGGCTATTACCCAGGCCTTGATGAAAGGTGTGGAAGATTATATCGTTCGTCTGCTTGGAAGCCGGGGCATCGTTAATAATTTTGAGAGGGTAACCGAGGAAATCATACCGGGCGCTAAGGAAGAAATCGAAAATTTTCATATTTTAGCGGAACATCAGGCCGATGGCAAATACAAGGTCCTCATAAAGCTCAGGGTCAATGAAGAAATCATAGGGGAAAAGCTCAGGTCGGCAGGGGTCCTGCTTACGGATCTCCCCCTCATCAAAGTGCTTTTCTTGGTTTCTGAAACCAAGGAAGGCGATATATCATACTGGTGGAAAGACGCAGAGAGCTTTCAGGATTTGAGTGCTGTTGAACTTACGCTCCACAAGGTATTCCAGGATAGGGGATTCAGCCCAATTAACCGGGGGTTGCCCCCCGATGCTGAACAGCTAAGCAACTTAACATCTCCTAACCTTACAAACGAAGACATTTTGAAATGGGGAAGTCTTTTCTCTGCTGATGTGGTGATCTACGGTCAGAGTGAAATCATTAACAAGAAGAAGTTGTCTCTGACACTTAGGGCCTTTGACGTGCATCAGGGCAGTCAGATTTGTCAGGAATCCAGAGTCGAGCCGATTAAAGTGGCGTGGACAGACTCAGAACAAATTATCGAAATCCTCCAGGGGCCCGTGAACCGGATGGCTGCCACGCTGTGCCCGTGTATCATTCGGACTGTTGCCAGTGAGCACGGGGAAATCCACCAGTTAGAAGTTACGTTGACAGGCACGAACAGGCCCAAACAGTTCTGGGTTTTCAGGGATTTTCTCAGGAGTGAAGTAATTGGAGTAAAATCGGTAGTCCCATCAGAAATCAGGGGTAATTCCATATCGGCTACTGTGGAATTCCAAGGTGATGAGGAAAAGTTTATTAACCGGGTTATAAAGAACAAAAATCCCCCCTTTCCATTACATCTTGGTCAAGCCGAAGAAGGAAAGATTGTTTTTAGTCTTGAGTAAGGCCTGATCGGGAAAAGTACCTAAAGCCGAAGTCAACCTTCCCTCCTTTGGCGAATTGACGGCTACAGATAGCGCACCTCGGCCAGTTGCCTGGGAATGGTCCGTTTAAATCGATATCTGGGAAAACCCATGGTTATGCTGGCATAGACCTCACGCCCCTTGGGCAACACCAGTAACTGCCTGAGTTTGGAGGACCTGTTGCAGGCCGGTGGGATCAAATGGTTGAAGCAGGTGCCGATCCCGAGAACCTCTGCCATGAAAATGGCATGAAAAGCGGCGATCAGGCAGTTGTCCTCATTCATGGGCTCGAAAGTGGGACTGTGAAACAGCATCAGTGCAGGGCAATCCCTGAGGATCTCGTTGCTTTTGCCTTCCCTGTACCATCGGATATACCATCGCATGCCGGGCATGACAAAATCCGTCAATGTATGAAGCATCTGTTTCCCCACCCGTTGCTTGATCATAAGCCTGGCTAAGGGATTTTTAAGGTTTTTGTCCAGCGATTCGTAAAGTTCGTAGGCCATTTCCGAGAACGTCTTCAAGATTTCCGGGTTGTCGATCACAATCACGCCGGTTGTGCTCTGCCCTGTGCCTGTGGGGGCCCGGTGGACCGCCTCGATGATACGGTTCGTCACCTCACGGGGTACGGGTTTGTCCTGATAACGGCGAACGGATCGACGCTGTGTCATCAAGGTTAGAAGTTGTTTTTCGTCTATTTCCAGTTCCTGGATCGGATTGAATCCCTCTGCATTGAATCCGCCCACATGAATGGCACTGTTTGGGCAGATGGCTTCACAGTGTCCGCACTCCATGCACAGGTGGATACGCTCCTGGGAAACGACCGTCACCTTTTCGCCGTCCCGCTCGGTGGTCTCCGGGATATGTCTTGGACAAACATGCGCGCAGATCCCGCAGGCCTTACATCTTTCCTGGTCAATACGAATCACGATTGTTCCTCCTTTACGCTGTACAAATCCAGGTTCATTCCATCTTTATGCCCGCTAATATCTATATCATTCCTTTTGTATGCAGTGCATTAATGATCATAAAAAGAGCTGCAAGCCAATTCGTATAAGCGAATAGTTTTTTAAGATGTTTTGGCTTAGTTTTTAATGACAGTTTCCCTCCAAGTATTCCTCCAACCACTGTAATAATGGCCAATGGAATAGCCCATGAGGGGTTGAAATTTCCTTGAACAGCATGTCCTGTAAAACCCATAAAAGCAGTTGCCGCTATTAATGTGGATGCCGTCCCGACTGCTGTATGCATCGGAACACCGCAGGCCAATACCATCAGTGGAACCAAAAAAGACCCTCCTGATATACCCACCATCCCGGAGCCAAAACCCGTTAAAGCAGTGACCGGCAATGCAATCCACAAGTTAATACTATATATTTCACCGCCAGATTTAATATTTATAATTCCAAAATGCTCGTTTACTGTAATATTTTGATTCTCTGAAACAGGAATAAGCATTACTATTCCTGCAATAAACAGCATAACAGCGAATACCAATTTTAAAGAGAAACCACTGAATAAATAAGAAAAATAACCGCCACCCAACGCCGGCAGAGCAGTAAACGTTCCGACTAAAATTACCAAAGCCCATGATACAGATTTATTCTTTTGAAAGATTATCATCGCCGCAACAGAGGCTGCAAAAAGAATAAACTGACCGGTTGTAGCTGCCTCGTGCATGGGAATATTGGCCATTGCCAGAATTACAACATAGA
>CAZFSF010000020.1:16568-27517 GCA_964522045.1 uncultured Desulfobacteraceae bacterium | reverse complement strand
TCTCAAACATCAGGTCGATTTCCTCAATAAGCGCCTCGGGGATATGAAAAAATGATTCAAGAAAACCCATTACAGTTCAAAACCGTTTTTGCCTGGTGCTTTGTCATCCTTGGTGGCCTTATAGCTGCCTATATCGCCTTTTTGTCCCTTATCTCCGTCTGGGTAGGTTTCACCCATCTTTACCGGGCAGGTTCCTGGGTCCCCATCTTGGCAGGGATAGTTCTTCTCACCCTCGTTTCGTGGCTGTACTTCCGACTCGCACGAACCATACTCAGCCACCGGAAAGAAGAAGGTATAATCAATTCCTTAATCATTTAATTCGCTACTGCTTCTGATTTATAAAAAGACCTAAGGAACTCCTCGTCCTTTGGAGATAGATTGAACTGGCTGGCAGCCTCCTGAATTAGCAGCGCAATACTCCTCCCCTCGTCTTCCAATCGGCCTTCAGAAATCCACTTCACTGCCTGCCGCACCTTTTCACCCTTGGGCTGGATCGTTGCCATATCTTTCTCCCAATTTACCCGATCGTCCTCACGCATCTTCCATTAACTTGGCGACCCCTACCACCTTTTCTCCCTCTCCAAGGTTGATCAACTTAACCCCTTGAGTATTCCTCCCTATGACAGAAATATCAGCCGCCCTTAATCTTATAATCTTTCCATGTCCGGTAATTATCATCAACTGATCCTGATCACTCACCTGATAGGAATATACTACTGCGCCGTTTCTTTCACTCGTCTTAATGGTCAGCACTCCCTTCCCGCCTCTCGCTTGCCGGCGGTACTCGTCCGTCCTTGTCCTCTTTCCGTATCCATTTTCCGTCACGGTCAGGATCGTTGCTCCTTCACTGATTGCCTCCATTCCAACGACCGCATTATCCGGCGCCATTCTAATCCCGATATTACCCGTAGCCACCCTGCCCATATCCCTCAATTCCGACTCTTTAAAACGGATCGACTTACCCTCCCTCGTGGTAAGAAAAATATCCTGGTCCCCGCTTGACACACGCACCGCTATCAGTTCGTCCCCTTCCCGAATCTTAACTCCAATCGTCCCTATGGATCTTGGATGACTATAGGCCGTAAGCTCTGTTTTCTTGACCAATCCCTCTTTCGTGGCCATAACCACGTATTTCCCCTCCTCATAGTCCCTCACCGGGAGAATAGTTGCTACTCTCTCCCCTTTCTTGAGATCCAGGAGGTTCACAATCGCCTTTCCCTTGGACATCCGGCCTGCCTCCGGAATCTCATGGACTTTCTTCCAATAAACGCGTCCCTTATTACTGAAAAAGAGAAAATAGTCATGTGAAGAGGCTACAAATAGGTGTTCGACAAAATCTTCTGCCTTCGGCTTGACGCCGGTCATCCCTTTGCCCCCCCGGTGCTGTGCCCTGTAAAGACTGATCGGATTTCTCTTGATATAGCCCTCATGGCTTATTGTTACGACCATATCCTCCTCAGTGATCAGGTCATCCATATCAATGTCATCCACATCCTCAAGGATTTCTGTCCTCCTCTCATCACCATATAGTTCCTCTATCTCCTCTATTTCATCCTTTATAATCTGAAGCACCATGGCCGGACTTTCTAAGATGGTATTGAACCGCGCTATATCCTTTATTAAATCTTGGTATTCTGCATCTATCTTTTCTCGCTCCAACCCGGTCAATCTCTGTAATCTCATATCTAAGATAGCCTGGGCTTGAATCTCGGAGAATTCAAACTCCGAAATAAGTCGTGCCTTTGCCTCTTTAGCATCGGATGAAGACCTGATCAGATCTATAACATCATCAAGAAACTCCAAGGCCTTTTTCAGCCCCTCAAGAACGTGGGCACGTGCTTCCGCCCTTTTGAGCTCGAAAATGGTCCTTCGTATGATAATTTCGCGACGATAGTTAATAAAATGCCGAATAAACTCTTTCAGCGCAAGAATCTGGGGACGTCCATTTACAATTGCTAAAAGAATAATCCCAAAAGATGTCTCTAACTGGGTAAACTTATATAGCCTGTTCAGAATAACCAGGGCCATACTATCACGTTTCACCTCTATGACGATCCTCATCCCGTCTCTGTCAGACTCATCCCTTACTGCCGAGACACCCTCTATCTTTTTATCCCTCACGTATTGGCCAATCTTTTCTAACAATTTCCCCTTATTTACCTGATACGGGATTTCAGAAATTATGATCCTCTCCCTGTCGTTTCCGAACGTCTCAACAAAGGCCCTTGCCCTCATCTTGATAATACCCCGGCCTGTCCCGTATGCCTCTAAGATACCCTTTTTACCAAAAATAAATCCCGCTGTAGGAAAGTCCGGCCCCGGAACGGTCTCCATCAACTCCTTTAATCCGATTTCGGGATTGTCTATTACCTTCTTAATCGCTTCACAAATTTCACCTAAATTGTGAGGTGGAATATTTGTTGCCATCCCAACCGCAATGCCACCAGAACCGTTGACCAACAAATTGGGTATCCTGGTTGGTAGAACCACAGGTTCTAAAAGAGATCCATCATAGGTCGGCACGAAATCAACGGTCTCTTTTTCGATGTCCGAAAGAAAATCCTGAGTAGCCCGTGTCATCCTTACTTCAGTATATCTCATTGCCGCTGGCGGATCGCCGTCAACAGAACCAAAATTCCCTTGACCATCTATTAGAGGATATCTAAGGGAAAAATCCTGCGCCATCCTGACAATCGTATCATATACAGCAGTATCACCGTGCGGATGATATTTACCTATAACATCGCCAACAACCCTCGCGGATTTTTTGAAAGGTCTGTTATAGTAATTTTTCAGATCGTGCATCGCGTAAAGCACACGCCTATGAACCGGTTTAAGACCATCCCTAATGTCGGGCAGGGCCCTCCCCACGATGACACTCATGGAATATTCAAGATAAGATTTTTTCATCTCATCTTCTATGCTGACAGAATCATACTCTAAATCCGAAATCATTATTTTTCACTTCTCCAATTCTTTTTCGCAAAGCGCAGAGAGTAACGTGGACGGTTTTTCGCCGTACCCTATGCGCTATATGTCCAGTTCAGTAACTTCTAATGCATTCTTTTGGATAAACTCTCTTCTCGGCTCTACCTTGTCACCCATAAGGATAGTGAAAATATTATCGGCTTCTACCGCATCCTCTACCCTAACTTTAACAAGGGTTCTCTTTTCCGGGTCCATGGTTGTATTCCACAACTGATCCGGATTCATTTCACCTAAGCCTTTATATCTCTGAATTCCAAGGCCCTTTTTGGCCTTTTCCATGAACGCACTGAGGAGTTGTTCCGGATCTTCAATCTCTTCCTTTTCTCCTTCTCCAACCCTGAAACTACCCCTCTTCAAGTCGCAGAAGTCATCACTCAGCTCCATTAACTGACGCAACTCGGGTGATGAGAGGAATTCCCAGCCCACCTCAAACCTGTGCCCTCCATTTTTAGTTTCTGTTACTGAGAATTCGTAATATCCGTCCTCTTCTCCAAGACTAATATCACTCACAGTAAAACCGCCTTCTTCGAGTTTAACAAGCAGGTTTTCCATAAAGGGCCTATCCTTGAACTGGCCCTTATTTGTCACTCCGTTTAAGACTAAGAACTCTATAAATTTGGAGCTGAAACCCTTTCTCGATAATTTGTCAAGGCATTCAAAAAACCTTACAAGCCGATTGAGCATGGTGATAAGCCTGTTTCCTGAAATCTCTCTACCATCATCGAGAAGAACAGTCTCATTTTCAGAAATACGTGTTAGAATAAAGTCATTAAATCCCTCTTCATCCTTTATAAAAAGCTCCTTCTTCTTATTCAACACACGGTAAAGCGGGGGTTGCGCCACGTAGAGATACCCCTTATCAATAAGATCCGGCATCTGCCTGAAAAAGAAAGTCAAGAGGAGCGTGCGGATGTGGGCCCCATCCACATCCGCATCGGTCATGATAATAACCTTATGGTATCTGATCGAATCGATATTATAGTCCTTCTCTCCAATCCCTGTTCCCAAGGCGGCGATCATTGTCCGGATCTCTTCACTCGATATCATTTTGTCGAATCTGGCCTTTTCAACATTTAGAATTTTCCCTTTTAGGGGCAAAATAGCCTGATTCCTCCGGTCTCGCCCCTGTTTTGCGGAACCACCTGCGGAATCACCCTCCACTATGAATATTTCACTCTTACCCGGATCCCTTTCCTGGCAGTCGGCTAACTTCCCTGGCAGGGAATGATCCGAGAGAATCCCTTTTCTCCTGGCTAACTCCTTGGCCTTTCTTGCAGCCTCCCTGGCCCTGGCCGCATCAATCACCTTTGCTAAAATTGCCCTTATAACAGTTGGATTTTCTTCGAAAAAAGTGCCTAATCCTTCATTTATAAGATTTTCTACCAACCCCTTAACTTCGCTGTTTCCCAACTTGGTCTTGGTTTGACCCTCAAACTGGGGCTCAGGCAGCTTAACACTAATAACCGCTGTCAGACCTTCTCTGACATCGTCTCCCGTCAGTTTTTCTTTTATATTTTTTGCCTGGGGAGAATTCTGTAGATACTGGTTGATACTCCTTGTAAGGGCCGACTTAAAACCTATTAAATGGGTACCCCCCTCTTGCGTGTTGATATTATTTGCAAAAGTAAACAAGTTCTCTTTATATGAATTATTATATTGAAAGGCAGCCTCTATCAGTACGCCGCTCCTTTCCCCTGAAATATAAATCGGCTTTTGATAGAGAACCTCTTTGTTTTTGTTGAGGTATTCCACAAAAGATTTTATCCCACCTTCGTAAAAGAAATCCCTTTTTTTACCGCTCCGCTCATCCGCTACCTTTATGCGAAGGCCCTTTGTAAGGAAAGAAAGTTCCCGCATCCTCTTGACCAAAGTCTCAAAATCGAAAACTAAAGTCTCAAAGATAGTTGAATCAGGTAAAAAAGCAATCCTGGTTCCGCTTCTTTCCGTATCCCCTCTTATCTCAAGCTTATTCTTTGTTTCTCCCCTTTCGTACCTTTGAAAATAGATTTTTCCATTCCTGTAGACCTCCACTTCTAAGTATTCAGAAAGCGCATTTACCACCGACACCCCAACACCGTGAAGCCCGCCTGAAACCTTATATGATTTGTTATCAAATTTGCCGCCCGCATGCAGCTTGGTCATGACGACCTCAAGTGCAGGCATATTAGCGCCCTTATGCATACCTACCGGAATCCCACGCCCGTTGTCGCGAATCGCAACACTGTTATCACTAAATAGCTTAATATCAATCCGGTCACAATATCCAGCTAAGGCCTCATCAATACTATTGTCCACCACTTCATAAACCAGATGATGAAGACCCCCGGAAGAAGTGTTTCCTATATACATGGCCGGCCTTTTCCTTACTGCCGACAAACCTTCTAAGACCTTAATGTCTGCTGCTTCGTAAGTCCTGTCTTCTTCCATTACCTTAAACCCTCATCGGCATAATTAACCCTATAAACCCCTTATCTGCATCGCCTTTAAGGACACATGGCTTTGCACTATCTGTAAACTCCATGCTGATCATGTCACTCTCCATAGACTGGAGTATATCAATAAAATATTTTGGGTTAAATCCTGCCTCGATTCTTTCACCCGCATATTTTATTTCTATTTTCTCCTGCCCCTCACCCAGATCAGGGTTGGTTGAAACCAGGTCCAACAGGTCCTTTTCAAGTGTGATTTTTACAGCTCGATACCGCTCATTACTGAGAATAAGCATTTTCCTCATTGCCTCTAACAGTAAAGACCTCTTTAACAATACAGGAAACGCACATTCCTTTGGTATAACGGCCTGATAATCCGGAAACTTCGCCTCGAGGAGACGCATAACAAGTACCGCATTCTCTTTCTTGGCAACGCACTCTTTCTCCTTAAATCCTATTTCAACCGTTCCCCCTTCCGATGCAAGCCTGTTCAGTTCAGACATACCCTTCTTGGGAATCATCACCCCTTTTCCCAAATCCAGAAGACCAACATTCAAAACTGTCTTATCGATCATTGAAAGCCTGTGGCCGTCCGTGGCAATCATCCTCAGAAAATCATCCCCATCATAGGAAACCCTTTCAGTAAAAACCCCGGATAATTTAAAACCTGCCTCCTCTAAGGTTACTGCATATATAGTTTTATTGATCATATCAGTTAGTGTATTTGCATCCATTTCAACCATTGCCACACCTTCAGGTTCAATAAAGGCCGGGAATTCATCAGGAGCGATGCATGCAAGATCAAACCGAGCTACCTCATCTGAAATAAATACCCAGTTATTCTCTTTCATTTTTATCAGAAATGCTTCCGATTTGCTTTCCTTTAATATTTCAAATAGTTTTCTACCCGAAATGGTTATGCTCCCTTCCTGGATAACATTAGCAGAGATCGTTTCTTGAAAACCGAGTTCAAGATCGGTGGCTGAAAGCCGAACATTTGATCCGGAGGCATCAAAAAGGATGGTTGAAAGAACAGGCATGCTGCTTTTTCTTTCAATAATGCTTTGAACCCTTGAAACCGATTTTAAAAGTTCGTTTCTGGCAATCTTTATTTCCATTGTTTCCTCCAGAGTTTTAATATTATTTTGTTTTTTAAATATAATGGATAATCATCATAATAAGGGGTGTCAATTTGTTAAATAATGAATTATATAATTGAAATTAAAGAACAATTTTTTAGCTTATTCTAAAAAAAGGATGAAATATTTTAACAAAAACAGAGTCATCGCTTGAAATGAAAAGCCTTTGAACAACTTCTCAAAAATGATTTAAACAATTTAACACTAACCAGTCTGTTTCTCGGCTACGAGCATTTGTATTGCATTAATATCATTTAAGATCCCTTTGTTTTGGGATTTAACTTTTTCAACACGTTTTACCGCATAAATAACCGTGGAATGATGCTTATTCCCAAATGCATTCCCTATTTCCTTTAAAGAACAGGAAGTTAATTTTTTACTTAGATAGATGGCTACCTGCCTCGGATATGAGAAGGTCTTTCCCTTTTTGTTCGACAAAAGATCGCTCAAGGCTATATTAAAATATTTTGCAGTGACTCTTTGAATTTGAAGCAGATCGATATCACTTACGGGATGGTTTTTTTTCTTTATGATCGAGTCAACGACCGATATGTCTATAGGGGTTTTATAAAAGGAGGCATAAGTTTTAAGCTTGACAACATATTTGATTAGGCTCTTTAAATTGTCTGTGGCGTTTGCTAAGAAGAAAACTACGTTATCCGATAGGACCAGTTCTTTTTGTTGAGCCGATTTTTCGATGATCTTCATCTTGGTGCTTTGACTGGGGGTGTTGATTTCTGTTATGAGGCCCCACTCGAGACGTGATCTTAGCTGAGGGAGGAGGTTGGGAATCTTGCTCGGCGGATAAGTGGCTGTTATTGCTAACTGTTTACCAGATTCAAGAAAAGAACTACAGAGAGCTAAGAATTCCTCCTGCGGTTTTTTGTGTTTGGCAATGAGATGAAAATCGTCGATTAGGAGAAAATCAGAGTTGCCGCTTCTTTCCCAAAAATGATCAGCGCGACTTGTGTTGTTCGGGGATAAAAAATCCCTGACAAAACGGTCAGCGGAAAGGTACATAACATTTATGAACGGATCGTTTCTTATTACGAGATTGCCTATCGCATTCAATAAATGGGTCTTTCCGAAACTTAATTCACTGAAAATATACAGAGGATTGTAGTTATTGGAGGGGCCATCTGCTACATTTAGGGCGGAAGAGTAGGCAAGGCGGTTGCTGTTTGCTGTAACGAAACTGCTAAAGGTGCTCAAAGGATTGAGCCCTTGACAGACAGTTGTATCCGAACTCATGGGAGCTTGCTTTTTTGCGAGGTCATTCTTATGCGAAGGTGCGGTAGAGATAAAACGGATTTCAGGGAGGGTCTTTAAGTTCTTCCTGAAAACTGTTTTAATTTGATCTATATAATTATCCTGCAGCCAGCGGGCAACGAATTTATTTGGAACCTCGATTACGGCGTGATCCTGGTCGATTTCTTTGAGTGACGTCTGAGATAACCATGTCTCGAATTCGGACTTAGGGATGCCTGATTCAAAATCTCTTTTTATTTGGCCCCATATATGATTTTTTATTGTCATGGCAATTAGTTAGGAGGTATAAAAATCGTTTTGCCCAATGGATAAATAATATGAGATCTTGATCAAAATATCAATGAAAATCGTATTTAGTAAGGTTCAAAGTTCAAAAATCTCAAGATTGATGGTCTCTCCCCACAAATCCATTCTCGGACAGCCCCCTTAGGAACGAACCCAGCACATGACTCGTAAAATGTATTGTCCAAAAAAGAAGAGAACGGTGAACCTGGCAACCTTGAATAGTCGTTTAAAATACTTAGTATTTATGGACTAAATAAGAGGAGGAGATTATGACATATTCAATTGCTCTGGCGGGTAAAGGAGGTACCGGAAAAACGACAATGGCCGGTATGTTGATCAAATACCTTGTGGAAAAGGGAAAAACACCGGTTTTAGCGGTCGATGCAGATGCCAACGCGAACCTGAATGAGGTCCTGGGTTTGGATGTGGCGGAAACCTTGGGAGATGCCAGGGAGGAGATGAAGACAGGCGTTTCCGCGGGCATGACAAAGGATATCTTCATGGAGATGAAATTGCAGGAGGCGGTCATGGAAACTCCTAATTTTGATTTGATTGTCATGGGAAGACCTGAAGGGGCAGGATGCTACTGTGCAGCCAACACGCTCCTGACCCAATCCCTGGAGAGATTGATTGACAACTATAACTTTGTTGTTATTGATAATGAGGCCGGAATGGAACATATAAGCCGACTGACAACGAATGATATTGATATACTCCTTGTCGTATCCGACCCGACCCGGAGAGGACTTCAGGCGGCACATAGAATTGTCGAGCTAACAGATAAATTAGCTCTGAATGTTGGCCGCAAAATGGTCATAGTTAACAGACTTAGAGATGGGCAGTCCGAGTCTTTAGATCAGGCTTTAGACGAATACAATCTCGAGCTTGCCGGGGTGGTGCCGGAGGACCTGGACCTACAGCAGTTTGATCTTGATGGGAAACCCACAATAGAATTGAAAAAAGAAAACGAGGCTGTGAAAGCGGCATATGAGATTTTTGATAAAATGCTGCAAGGATGATAATCTGCATTTCCCATGAAAAGGGATTTTCCTCTAAGCACTAACTATGAGACCTTTGAAAAACACCCCCTTTTGCCCAATCTCTGCGTCAGGCTCAAATTTTAATCCTCGAAATACTCATTGTATTCCTGTGGTTAAAATTTTTGCCTTCCTTGACCTTGAACAAAATTGAGCGTTTTTCAAAGGTTTCACTATATATTGTGTTATAATTTTGATTAAATACAATATAGGGTATACTAAGAAAGCATAAAAGCCCTTCAAATTGCTACAAAAAATACTTGACAATGAATTGAGATTCATTTAATTTACGCCGATAGACCTCAAAAGCAGAGGTATTTTTTTACCCTGCTTTTGTTATATTTTTCACAAAAGGTTTGAACGGTTTGTTTGGTTAAGTGCACAGCGGTAGAACCGATCGTGCCTTCGGATTGTAAACAGAGAAAAAATTTTGGTAAGGAGGTAAAATAAATTGGCTTTTGAGATTCCTGAACAGCCCTATTCTGGAAAAATAGGGGAAACCACAGTCGGAGCAGGCAGTAGCGCTGTTAAATTAGGAGGGGAAGGATCCTACCCGTTTCATCTCTTCGAGGGGGATATGCCGAATGCCCCTAAGATTGCCATGGAGATCTGGGATTATGACCCCTCTGACGAGTGGCCGGCAGCGGCCGTTGCGCCGTTTAAGGATGTGATTTCTTCGCCCGAGGCCTGGGCCAAGAAATGCGTTGATGAGTATGGCGCAGACATTATTGTGCTTCAGCTTAAGAGCACGGACCCCAATGGAATGGACAGGAGCGCTGACGAGGCCGCAGAGGTGGCCAAAAAGGTTGCAGATGCGGTTGACGTGCCGCTTGTCCTATGGGGTACGGCTAATAATCAGAAGGATGAAGAGGTCTTAAAAAAGATTTCCGAGTTATGCGAGGGAAAAAATGTCGCCTTAGGGCCGGTTGAAGAGGCAAACCACAAGGGCGTGGGTGCGAGCGCCTTAGGTTACGGGCACACCATCATTGCTTCTTCACCCATAGACGTTAACTTAGCGAAGCAACTGAATATTCTTCTTGGAAACTTGGGCGTCACGCCTGAAAAGATCGTGATTGATCCCACTACGGGCGGGCTGGGATATGGTCTTGAGTACAGCTATTCGGTCATGGAACGGATAAAAATGGCCGCCCTTACCCAGGAGGATGACAAACTCCAGGTCCCGATGATCAACAATATCGGTAACGAGGTCTGGAAGTGCAAGGAGGCAGGGGAGGGGATTGATGAGGGCCCCACGATGGGAGATCCGGAAAGACGGGCAATTCTTATGGAGTCCACGGCCGCGGTTGCATATCTGTTGGGCGGATCAGATGTTCTTATTTTAAGACATCCAGAAAGCGTGCGTCTGACAAAGTCATTTATTGATCTGATGATCAATGGCGGTGTTGCAAGCGATGTCGAGGAGATCTCCAAGAGACTGGAGCTTGAAGAGGCAGATCTCATGTCTATCTCACCTGATCCTGACCTTGATTTTGGAGAGGCTGAAGCTGCTCCCAAGGAAAAGCCGGCTGCACCGAAGAAAGAGGCGGCTGAGAAACCGAAAGAAAAACCTGTGGCGGCTCCTGGGAAAGAAAAGAAAGCGGAAGTAAAGGCCGAGCCTGAAAAGGACGCCAAACCGGAAGTGGATAAGGAGACCGAAGCGAAGGCAAAGGCTGAAGAAGAGGCCAAGGCCAAGGTAGAGGCGGAAGCCAAAGCAAAGGCCGAGGCAGAGGCAAAAGAAAAGGCAGAAGCAGAGGCCAAGGCTAAAGCAGAAGCAGAGGCCAAGGCCAAGGCAGAAGCGGAGG
>CAZFSF010000020.1:0-16468 GCA_964522045.1 uncultured Desulfobacteraceae bacterium | reverse complement strand
GAGGCCAAGGCCAAGGCAGAAGCGGAGGTCAAGGCGAAAGCGGAAGAAGTGGCTAAGAGAGAGGCCGAGGAAGAAGGGATAAGGGAACAACGGGCAAAAGAGCAGGAAGAGCGCATTGCACGGATGGCCTCAGAAGAGGTTGAGGAAGTTCCTATGACCGCTGCAAAGGTGCAGAAGACCCAGTTGGAAAAAATGTTGGAAGAATTGAACTGGATACACAAACGGAATATCTATTGATCAATATCGCTTGGCTGTCCGTGAAAGCGGTCTGAATTTACAGAGATAGTTTAGCGGAAACAAATCGAAAATCTTTATCTATAATCATGAGGAGGAACCTCTAATGGCAGATGAGAAAAAAAAGGTAGTAAAACTGGAAAAGAAGAAGAAGGTTGTTGATCCGGTTGAGGCCTCAGTTGATGTTGCATCCCAGGAAATGATAGCAAGGGCAACAGAATTGGGCGTGGAGACAATCTTTGACAGGAACCTTACGATGAAACCCTGTAATATCGGAATTCAGGGGACATGCTGTAAAAACTGTGCGATGGGGCCCTGCCGTCTCCCCCTTCCAAAGGGGGGTATTGAAGGCGAAGACGAAAGAAAGGGGATGTGCGGCGCTACTGCAAATACCATCGCGGCAAGGAACTTTATCCGGATGATAGCCGGAGGCGCGGCAGCCCACTCCGATCATGGACGCTCCGTGGCCGAGGTGTTCCTGTCGGCGGCAAGAAAAGAGACCGACGCATACCAGATTAAAGATACGGTAAAGCTGATCGCCGTGGCCAAGGCCCTCGGTGTTGCTACCACTGTGGAGGTGGACGGCGAAGAGGTTGACCGCGACTTGGATGAAATAGCGCTTGAGGTGGGTGAAACCGCATTGAAGGAGTGGGGTAAACCTGAAGGAGAGCTCCTGTACCTCAAGAGGGCCCCTGAAGCGAGATATGAGCTGTGGAAAAAACAGGGTGTACTTCCGAGAAATATAGATCGGGAGATCGTTGAGATTATGCACCGGACCCACATCGGTGTTGACCAGGATTACAAGAACCTGATGAAGCAGGGGACAAGGTGCGCTATCGGCGACGGCTGGGGCGGTTCCATGTTAGCGACCGACCTACAGGATATCCTCTTTGGGACCCCATCTCCCATCCAGTCCGAGGCCAATCTGGGCATCATGAAGGAAGATCATGTGAATATCATTATTCATGGTCATGAGCCTGTCCTGTCCGAGATCATTGTGGCCGTGGCCGATACCCAGGAAATGATCGATTACGCGAAATCAAAAGGCGCCAAAGGGATCCAGTTGGGCGGCATATGCTGTACCGCCAATGAGATGCTTCAGCGTCATGGCGTCCCCTTAGCGGGAACCTTTCTCCAGCAGGAACTCGCCATCATCACCGGCGCCTGTGATGCCATGGTGGTAGATATCCAGTGCGTCATGCAGAACCTCGCAAACGTGGCAAAGTGTTTCCACACCAAGCTGATTACCACACACCCAATAGCCAAGATGGAGCAGGACAACGTCATCCACATTGAATTTGACGAGCACCATGCCCTGGAAGATGCCAGGCGGATCGTGAAAATGGCCATCGACAATTTTCAAAACCGTGGAGCAGAGGTCATGATCCCCCAGCACAAATCCATGCAAGTTGCAGGATTCGGCGTTGAGTCCATTGAGTATCATCTTGGCGGGGCCTTCAGGGGATCGTATTATACACTGAACGACAATGTTATCAATGGTCGTATTCGCGGTGTTGCCGGAGTTGTGGGCTGTAATAATGCCAGGACAAGGCATAACTACGAGCATTTAACAATCTGCAAAGAGCTGATTAAGAACGATGTGCTTGTTCTCACAACGGGATGCACCGCCATTGCCTGCGCAATGGACGGACTCCTCTCGCCGGAGAGCGCCGGGGTATACGCAGGACCGGGTCTTGCCGAGGTCTGTGAGACTGTTGGCATAGCCCCTGTCCTCCATCTCGGTTCCTGTGTCGATAACAGTCGGATACTCTTAGCCGCAACGGAAATGGTTAAGGCCGGGGGTCTGGGGAATGATATCAGTGATCTTCCTGCAGCCGGCTCCGCACCGGAATGGATGAGTGAGAAGGCCATCAGTATTGGGCATTATTTTGTGACTTCAGGTGTCTATACGGTATTCGGTTATATGCTGCCCACAAGCGGCGCTCCGGTGTTCCACGATTACATTAGCAAGGATTTTGAAAAAATGTATGGGGGCATGTGGGATGTGGAAGCGGATCCCATTAAACATGCACATATGATGATTGCCCATATCGATAAAAAGCGTAAGGCGCTTGGCATAGACAGGGCCAGGGAGAGGGTCCTTATGGACATGGCCGATCGACAGGCCCTTGAGGCGTGATTTCACAACATGCCAGCTATTCATACTGATTCGATAGTAATTTTTAAGGATTAAAATAAATCCTCAACGAAGGAGGAAAATATGTCAAAGTTAGTAGCATTTGCAGCCATTCAGGGTGGCTATAAAGTTATTTCACAGGTTGAGGGAGAGTTGAGAAACGCCCTTGAGAGCAATGATGCCAGTTCAAAGATCGGATTTCCCAATACCGCATACTACCTTCCGGTCATCTATTCTTTGACCGGCATGAAGTGTGAGACCCTGGAAGACTTAAAGAAACCGATGGAATTTGCCCGGGGTCTGCTTCCGCCGCACATAAAGGGGAAAAACTATCTTCCATACCTCGGCCCCCTGCTGGACGCCGGTATGGCAGCCCTCTTTGCCTATGAGGTCAGCGAGGCCATAAGGATATTTAAGGAGCCTGATTTTTATATCCCACAGGAAGATCCGGATATTGAAGCAGGCAAGCTCTGGGTGGGTCCTGCCGATGACACCATCTTACGGAAACGCGGGGTGGAGTTTGTCGACGGCTCGGCCCCGGGTTTTGCAGCGGTGGTGGGGGCGGCGCCCAATGCGGAGATCGCAAAGATGATCGTTGAAGATTACCAGAAGAAGAGTCTCTATATCTTCTGCGCCGCAAACCATAACGGGGTGACAGTGATTGAACAATGCTTGGAAGCCGGGATGCAGATCGGATGGAATACCCGAATCGTTCCCTTCGGCCCCGATATATCATCCGCCATATTCGCGCTGGGGTTTGCAAACAGGGCGGCAATGGCCTTTGGTGGTGTCCAGCCAGGTGATCACAAGAAGATGCTCTTGTACAATAAGGATCGGATCTTCGCGTTTGTCAATGCCTTAGGTGACATCGGTACGGAATGGGCCGTTGCAGCCGCGGGATGCGTCAACTGGGGTTTTCCGACCTTGGCGGACACCGACATTCCCGAGATCCTACCCACCGGTATCTGCACCTACGAGCACGTTGTGGCCAATGTGCCCCATGAAGAGATGTGCCAGAGGTCTGTTGAGGTCAGGGGCCTGAAGGTTACGGTCTCTGAGATCGATATTCCGATGGCCTTTGGCCCGGCCTTTGAGGGCGAGCGGGTCAGGGGAGCAGATCTCCACTGCCAGACAGGTGGGGGCAAGGCCCAGTGCACGGAACTGGTCAAGATGGCTGAGATGAACGAAATCGAAGACGGGAAGATAGAACTCATCGGTCCGGATGTCAGCGAACTGAAGGAGGGAGAAGCCTTCCCCCTGGGTATTTATGTCCAGATTGCAGGCCGTGAGTTCCAGCCCGATTTTGAGCCGATCATTGAACGGCAGATTCATCATCTGACCAATTATATCCAGTATGTCATGCATATCGGACAGCGTGATATCTCCTGGATACGGGTCAGCAAGGCGGCCATGGAAAAGGGTTTTTCCCTCAAGCATATCGGTGTTGTCCTCCATGCCAAGTTCCACCAGGATTTTTCAAATATCCTGGATAAGGTTCAGGTAACGCTTTACACCAATAAAAAGGATGTTGATGCACTGACAAAAAGGGCGAGGGGCGAATACGGGGAGAGGGATGGGCGTGTTGAGAAGATGAAGGATGAGGACGTGGAGACATTCTACTCCTGCACCCTCTGCCAGTCCTTTGCCCCCAACCATGTGTGTTCCGTAAGCCCGGAGAGAACAGGTCTTTGCGGCGCCTACAATTGGATGGACTGTAAGGCCGCCTATGAAATCAACCCCACAGGCCCCAACCAGCCCATAGAAAAGGGTGAGTGTCTTGACCCGGTTCTGGGCCAGTGGAAGGGTGTCAACGACTTTGTATACAAGGCGTCAAGGGGCAATATAACCCACTATAATTTTTACTCCATGGTCCATGACCCCATGACCACATGCGGGTGCTGTGAGTGCATTGCGGCCATGCTTCCCGGCTGCAACGGGGTCATGACCGTCGGCAGGGACTACGCAGGGGAGACACCCTGCGGCATGAAGTTCACCACACTTGCCGGTGTGATGGGAGGCGGCGCATCTACGCCGGGATTTGTGGGTCATTCCAAGTATAATATTGGCCAGGGCAAATTCATCTTGGGCGATGGAGGGTTGCTCCGTATGGTCTGGATGCCCAAGATGCTCAAGGAAGAAATTAAAGAGCGCATTGAAAAACGTGGTGCGGAAATGGGTGTTCCTGATCTTTACGATATGATTGCGGATGAGACCGTGGGAATCACCGAGGAGGAGATCCTTCCCTTCCTCGAAAAGATGGGACATCCGGCCCTCAAGATGGAGCCTCTTGTATAGGTAGAGGCGTAAGGTAAATCTATTTTCGGACGCAGATAACCGCAGAGCATTAAGGTTTAAAAAATCTGTGTATATCTGCGAAGATCTGCGTCCTCATATTTTAGGAGTGCGATATGGGATTAACTGGAATTCAGATATTTAAGATGTTGCCTAAGACAAACTGCGCAGAGTGCGGTGTTCCCACATGCCTGGCGTTTGCCATGAATCTGGCCGCGGGTAAGGCAGAATTGGATAGCTGCCCATACGTGTCTGATGAGGCCAGGGAACAATTGGCAGAGGCCTCTGCCCCGCCCATCAGACCTGTTGCCATCGGTGCAGGCACAAGGGCATTGAAGATCGGCGGCGAGACGGTGTTGTTCAGGCATGAAAAAACTTTTTTCAATCCTACAGCCCTTGCGGCCATGGTTTCCTCGGATATGGATTCAAAGGCCCTTGATGAGAAGTTGAAGGTGTGGAATGCCCTTCAGTATGAGAGGGTAGGTCTCAATCTGAGGCCGGAATTAGTGGCCTTGAAAGATACCAACGGTGATGGGGCCGCCTTTGCCGGTGTGGCAAAAAAAATTGCCGAAGAGTCCGAGTTCGGTCTTGTCCTGATGACGGATAATGTGGAGGCCATGAAGGGAGCGGTTGATGCCTGCGCCTTTAAGAAGCCCCTCCTTTATGCTGCCACGGCCGATAATGTAGAAGAGATGGGTAATCTTGCCAAAGAGACAGGGCTCCCTTTAGCCGTGAAGGCAGATAATATGGATGACTTGATTACCCTCAGCGACAAACTGACGGGTATGGGCCTGAAGGACCTCGTGCTCGATTCAGGGGCAAGGGAGCTAAAGCAGCTCTTTCAGGATCAGGTGGCTATTAGGAGGGCTCCTCTTAAGGCCGCCAATAAATCCTTGGGTTTCCCGACGATTACCTTCCCCTGTGAAATGGCCGGCAACTTAGATATGGAGACCCTTATGGCCTCCATGTTGATCGCCAAGTATGCGGGGCTTGTGGTCCTGTCCGATTTCAAGGGGGAAAATCTTTTCCCGCTCCTTCTCGAAAGGCTGAATATCTTCACCGATCCCCAACGACCCATGACCGTGACGGAGGGGATCTACGAGATCGGTGCCCCGGACGAGAATTCTCCGGTACTGGTAACCACCAATTTCTCTCTGACCTACTTTATTGTCAGTGGCGAAATTGAAGGGAGCAGGGTGCCAAGCTGGCTCCTTATCATGGATACGGAAGGGCTCTCCGTGATGACGGCATGGGCCGCAGGAAAATTCTCCGGAGACGTGGTAGGCATATTTGTGAAGAAATGCGGCATTGCCGACAAGGTTGCCCACAAGAAGATCATTATTCCCGGCTATGCAGCCTCCATCAGCGGTGAGATGGAAGAGGAACTGCCTGATTGGGAAATCTTAATCGGTCCCAGGGATGCTTCTCTGTTACCAAAGTATTTGAAGGATATGGGGAAGTAGGATAATAGGAGTGATGGAGAGCACTCCAACACTCCATTACTCCAATCACGCCAAGGCGTGACTAAGCAGCCCAGAACTGTGAGGGATAATCTCTCAAAATCCACCTGTAACAATTATAGAAGGGGGGAGTGTATCCATGTTATTAATTGGTGAAAACCTAAATGTAATCAATACGATTATCGGCAGGGCCTTTAAGGAAAAGGACCCGGGTCCCATTGCTGAGGAGGCCAAGCGGCAGAGGGACAAGAAGATGGACTGGATCGATATCAACTTAGGTCCGGCGAGAAAGGGTGGTCCTGAACTGATGGAGTTCGTAGTCAATACGGTCCAGGACGCCATTGGAGATGAGATCCCGCTCTGTCTCGATACATCCAACATCGATGCTATGGAAGCGGGTCTGGCCGCCTGTAAGGGAAAGGCCATTATCAATTCTATTATGTGCAGGACTGAGCGTTATGAAAAGATGATTCCATTGGCGGTTAAATACAAGGCAAACATGATCGCGCTCATGTGGGGGCCGGAAGGGCTGCCAAGGGATGAAAATGAACGGGGTGCCTTAGCCGCGGAACTGATTTATGCGGCCAATGAGGCCGGTGTTCCCAACGAAGATATTTTTGTGGACGGGATCGTGACCCCGGTCAATATCCAGCAGCCGCAGGCATTGAGCCTGATGGCCTTTCAAGAGATGCTTCAGGATATGTTCCCCGGCGTCAAATCCACATGCGGCCTGTCCAATATATCGAATGGTCCTCCGGACAATTTGCGGCCGATCCTGAATCAGACCTATATGGTTATGTTGGAGAGAAAGACCATGTACTCTGTCATCGCTGATGCCTATGATGACGCCCTGATTGCCCTTGCAAGGGGAGAACGGCCTGACATTGTAGAACTTATCCACAAGGTGATGGATGGTGAAGAGGTTGACGAAAAGGCCCTGGCCGACGATCCGAACGGTGATTGGAAGCTGGTCGATTACGTGAAGACCGCAAAGGTCATTCTGGGCCAATCCCTCTACTCAGATTCATGGCTTGAGTTGTAATCGCGGGACTCGATACCGGATGCTGGATGCTGGATGAATAAAGTACGCAGGAAGAAGTAAGCAGTAGGCGTAGCGGGATTAACATAGAAGTGTATATTGACTTGTTCTGCGTAGTGCGTACTGCCTACCTTTTCTTATTTATGCAGGATTAAAAAGGGCCTCCCCATAGTGCTAAGGATATAGTGTGGGGAGGCCTTTTTTTGGTCTGTAACTGAGGAATTTAGAGGATTATGGAAATGGAAAATACGGCATGTAATACCCCCGGTGATTTTGAGAGGGGTCAACAGGATAAGATGATTGAGGCCAATCTGGCACGGGTGGGGCGGAAGATCTTGGTAATGAGCGGAAAGGGGGGGGTCGGCAAGAGCACGGTGGCCAGTTATCTCGCACTCCTTTTGAGCATGAACGGCAAGAAGGTCGGCCTGTTGGATGTGGACCTGCATGGTCCGACCGTTGCGAGGCTCATGAATGTTCAGGGCGGTTTTGATATGGCCGAGGAGGGAGTTGTCAGGCCATACAGGTTTTCAGAGACCTTGGGGATAGTCTCTTTGGAGATGATTTTAGGGGAGAAGGATACTGCGGTCATCTGGCGGGGGCCTATGAAGATAAGTGCAATCAGGCAGTTCATATCTGATATTGAATGGGGCGATCTCGATTATCTCGTAGTGGATTCGCCCCCGGGCACAGGGGATGAACCACTTACCGTGGCCCAGACTATCCCCGATGCGGAGGCGATCATCGTGACAACCCCCCAGGAGATCAGCCTGGCAGATGTAAGGAAGTCTATTAATTTCTGCCGTCAGGTGAAAATGAAGATCCTGGGAGTTGTGGAGAATATGAGCGGCCTTCTCTGCCCCCACTGTGGTGAAAACGTCCCCATATTCGGGAGCGGAGGTGGTGTGAAGATGGCTGCCGACATGGGCGTGCCCATTTTGGGCCAGATCCCTATTGATCCGCAGATGGTCGATTCAGGAGATAGAGGCGATCTTAAAGGCCTGATTGAAAGATCTGATCTAAAGATCAACGATGCGTATAACACGATTCTGGAGGGGTTAATCTAAACTGAGTTTGATATCTTTGGACTCGGTTTCGGTATCCACCATTTCGACCGCACTCTGTTCAGAAAAACCTAAGAGTTTTTCAGAAGCATCCGTAGGAAGTTGTTCGACCTCGCGAAGTTTGCGCTTCATGGCCCTTGTGCGAACACCGGTCTGGTCAATGGTGTTAGAGGCTGCATCTAAATGATTTTTGACCTTGGCGAGAACATCACCGAATTTACCAAACTCTGTCTTGACTGCCGCGAGAACATTCCATACTTCGCTGGATCGCTTTTCTATGGCTAAGGTCCGGAAACCCATTCTCAGACTGCTCAAAATTGCCGAAAGTGTGGTTGGCCCGGCAACCACAACCCGTGAGGTCTGCTGTAGCTTCTCCATTAGACCGGGTTGTCGCAGTATCTCAGCGTAAAGGCCCTCGGTGGGGAGAAACATAATTGCAAAGTCGGTTGTTCCTGGAGGATCGAGATACTTGTCTGCAATTTCCTTTGCTGAATTCTGGACCGTGCGGGTGAGGGCGGCGGTAGCCTTTTCCACTGCTTCAACATCAGCACCATCCGCTGCGTTGACAAGCCTCAGGTAGTCTTCCTGTGGGAATTTCGAGTCTATTGGGAGCCAACAGACTGCGGTCGTCGACTCGTTGCCGGCGCCAGGCAGCCGAATGGCGTATTCAACTGTTTCCCGCGACCCTTCTCTTGTCTGGACGTTTTTGGCATATTGATCCGGTGTGAGGATTTGCTCTAAGAGGGCCCCAAGTTGAACTTCACCCCAGGTTCCCCGTGCCTTTACATTGGTGAGTACGCGCTTGAGATCGCCCACACCGGTTGCAAGGCTCTGCATTTCCCCAAGACCACGCTGGACAGCCTCTAATCTCTCACTGACGGTCTTGAAAGACTCGGCGAGCCGCTTTTCGAGTGTGTTTTGGAGCTTCTCGTCGACAGTCTGTCGCATCTGATCAAGTTTCTTCTCATTTGCTTCTTGCAGGGACGTTAGCTGTGCGTCAAGTGTATTGCGAAGTTTCTCGATTCGGGTCTCATTCGAGTTGGTGAGTTCTTTGATACGGCTTTCAACAGATTCTAATTTATCCCTCTGCAAGTTACCCAGTTCACCAATCGTTTGAATCATTGTCTCAATGGAAGATCTCTGGGCACCAACTACCTCTTCGCGCAGATCCCGCGCAGCCCGTGCCGATTCGTCTCTGTTAGAACGAAACTCCTCGCGAACTGTTTGTTCTACCTCTTTGATCGCACGGTTATATGAGGTTTTTAGAAAAAGGAGTATGATCAAGAGGACTATGGCAGTAGCGGAAAAGCTTACCGAAAGCCAGCTCAGGATAACATCCATCATGGCTCAGTCTCCTTTGTTGCGGGCGTTCACAGGTTCCCCCGCCTAAAGCGGGATTCAGGATTTCCTGATTTTCTGAATTCTCAACAGCACCACGTTATTGCATTTCATTCCATATCTCAACTCATTTATCGTAACCCTTTACGGCACAGCGATTTCCCGCTGTAAAGCGGGATTCAGGGTTTTTGGGAAAATAGAAATCCGATAGAAAGGGACCAGATAACAAAAAAATGACCTTTCTCCTTGACTTTCCTTGAAAACAGGTTAATATCCCTTCTAATCATAGAAAGCCCGCCCTTAACTGGCGGGTTAGTTTCGTGCTAAAGGAAAGATCCATTTATCAAAGTGGGACCCTGAAGTTTGGAACTATGAAAATTTTTTGAAAGGAGGGTGTCACTATGGCTAATGGAACAGTAAAGTGGTTTAGCGACCAAAAAGGCTTTGGATTTATTGAGCAGGAAGATGGACCGGACGTATTTGTTCACCATTCAGCAATCAATGCGGATGGCTTTAAGTCCCTTAATGAGGGCGACCGCGTTACCTTTGACATAGAGCAGGGTCAAAAAGGTCCTGCTGCAGCAAATGTAACTGTCGTTTAGATCATTATTCTGAGTTAAAAAGAGGCATTCCATCAAATCATGATGGAGTGCCTTTTTTTTGGTCAAGATGTTTAACCTTGACCGATCAGGATCAAATCAGTTATTCCCAACCTGTTCAAGGTGTCTCGCAAAGACGCCCAGTACGATCTCCAGGACCTACGGGGTAAACAAAGAGGCGAAAGTTTTTGATCAATGGAAATACTTGAAGATATTCGGTTAGATCTGAATCCCAAAAAAATCGGTGAAAAGCTTCGTGTGCAGAAGACTGGTAACGGGAATCAATTTCAGGGGCTCTTTCAGACTGCAAAAAAGCTTATTACTCCAAGAGCAGCCTATGGGGTCAGGTATATCGATGAGAAACTCGATGATGCCGTGGTCATTGATGGGATTTGTTTTAGGAGCCGGGTCTTGCGGAAGAATCTTGAAATGGTGGGACGTGTTTTTCCTTATGTCGTAACTATTGGCCCCGGATTAGAGGGAAAGGCCGATGCCTCACAGGATTTGCTGAATAAGTACTATCTCGATGCCATAGGAAATATTGCCCTGATCAAGGCACGGAAATATTTGGAGGATGAGCTGCGGGCCAGATTTGCCATGGAAGGCCTATCGTTTATGAGCCCCGGATCTTTAAAAGACTGGCCCATTGAAGAACAGAGATCTCTTTTTTCTCTTCTTGAAGGGGTGGAGCATGCTATCGGTGTGCAGTTGAACGATAGCCTCTTAATGATCCCAAGAAAATCGGTCTCCGGTATCTACTTCCCCACTACAACCACCTTTTACAGTTGTCAATTGTGTCCTCGAAAACATTGTGAGGGGAGGAAGGCCGCCTATAACGAGGAGCTCGCAGGGAAATATGGGGTACTGGAATAACGTATCTCCATTCATGCCCCAAGTGTGATTTCCCCGTTTTGGTACCGGAAGGTGAAGTTTCCTTAGGATGAAGAGCTATGAAAATAATGATTCTGGGCGGAAAGGGACAGTTAGGTAGTGATTGCACTAAGGTCCTCAGTGAAACCCATGATGTTATATCTGTAGATCTTGATGAATTAGACATTACGGATCTTTCGCAGGTGGAAGTCGTGGCAGGAAATTTTGGCGCCGATATCATAGTGAACTGCGCTGCCTTTACAAGGGTGGATGACTGTGAAAGCGAAAAGGATCTGGCCTGTAAGGTCAACATAGAGGGCCCGAGCAACCTCGCTGTAGTTGCCAAAAAAGAGGAATCCAGATTGATTCATATCTCAACCGATTATGTGTTTGACGGCAGGAAAAAGCTGCCTGAGGCCTACACGGAGAAGGATGATCCAGACCCGATTTCCTATTACGGGGTGACCAAGTTAGCAGCAGAGGAGGCTATCCGAAGGATAACAGACAACCACATCATCCTGCGCACGGCATGGCTGTACGGCATCCGGGGGCAAAATTTCTTGAAGACCATGCTAAGGCTGACCCTGAAAGATCCTCAAAAAGGGATAAAGATTGTGAATGACCAGTTCGGCTCCCCCACCTGGAGTTACAGGCTTGCCTTGCAGATTGCGAGACTGATAGAATCGGGAGGGAATGGCACCTATCATGCGACATCCGAAGAATATTGTAGCTGGTATGAGCTGGCCACCTATTTCCTTGGTAAGATGGGTCTGCCCCATTCCTTAGTTCCCTGTACCACGGCGGAATATCCCATGCCGGCCGCAAGACCGATGAACTCCATCTTAGAAAATAAGCGGCTAAAAGAGGCGGGCATCAATGTGATGCAAGACTGGAAAAGTGACTTAGATGAATTCGTTTTTAGATTCAGGGAGCGTTTGATAGACGAGACGAGAGAGGAATGACATGAAAAACATGTTAGTGACAGGGGGATGCGGCTTTATAGGGACCAATTTTATCAGGTATCTTCTGGAAGAATCTGATTTTAAAGGTTGTGTAGTTAACGTAGACGCCCTTACCTATGCCGGGAACCCGATGAATTTGAAGGAGATAGAGCAAAAGTTTACTGAACGTTACGCCTTTATACAGACGGATATATGCAATAAGGCGGATATATCCCGGATTTTTAATGATTATGAGATAGATACTATCTGCCATTTTGCGGCCGAATCTCATGTGGACAGGTCTATTGCGGGCCCCGATACTTTTATCCAGACCAATATCTTTGGTACCTTTAACCTGCTGGAATTAGCAAGGGAAAATCAAGGCCGGATTGAGCTTTTTCACCACATCAGCACGGATGAGGTGTTTGGCAGTCTGGGAAAGGAGGGCTATTTCACAGAGGAGACCGCCTACAAACCCAACAGCCCCTATTCGGCCTCAAAGGCTGCCTCCGACCATTTGGTCAGGGCCTACCATAAGACCTATGATCTCCCCGTGACCATCTCCAATTGCTCCAATAATTACGGTCCCTACCAGTTCCCTGAAAAACTGCTTCCCCTCATGATCTTGAATGCCCTTGAGGGCGAACCCCTTCCTGTTTACGGGGATGGCCTTAATGTACGGGACTGGCTCTATGTGCGGGACCACTGTACGGCCATATGGACCATAATGAAAGATGGAAAAAGAGGGGAGACTTACAACATTGGTGGCGAAACTGAAATGGAGAATATCAGGATTGTTGAGATGGTCTGTGATATCTTAGATGAGCTTCCGGCGTCAAAAAGAGACACCCCGCGAAGAGAGCTGATAGAATTCGTAAAAGACCGCCCGGGCCATGACCGCCGGTATGCCATTGACTTTACCAAATTGACACGAGAATTCGGCTGGATGCCCGAGGAGTCACTTGAATCGGGTATTCGCAAGACTATCAGGTGGTATCTCGATAACCAGGTGTGGGTTGATCGGGTAAGGAGCGGAGAATACCAGACCTGGATTAAAGAGCAGTATGGGTGAGGCGATTGAAAATTCACAGCGAGCGCATTCCCCGCTGCTTGCGGCGGGGTTCTTCAATATTGACGATTGATCCCGCGATGCGCGGGATTGATGATTTGGGCCCTAGTGGAATTTCACGGGAGAAGCCCTCTTCAACGTGACAAAAATTGCGGGTTTTCAATGAAGAGAAGGGGTAAAATGGGGTCGAAGACAGTTGTAATGTCGTTGGGAGGGTCAATCATCGTACCAGAGGAGATTGACGTGCCATTCCTGAAGATATTCAAAGAGATTATCCAGAGTCTGAAAGATGAACGGTTTATTGTCATCTGTGGCGGCGGAAAGATCTGCAGGAACTATCAAAATGCGGCAAGGGAAACGGCAGAGGTATCAAAGGAAGATCTTGACTGGATCGGGATCAGCGCCACCAGGCTGAATGCCGAACTGGTCAGGTCGATTTTTGGGGATGAAGCCCACAACAAGGTGATCCATGACCCTGATGAGGAAATCGATGGATCGAAAAGGATTGTTATCGGCGCCGGGTTTGAACCGGGAAGCTCTACGGATTTGCGTGCAGTACAGTTAGCCAACCGGTTTGGCGCTGTCAGGGTGATCAATATGTCCAATATCGATTATGTGTACAGTGGTGATCCAAAAAAGGATCCAAATGCGGAAAGACTTGAGGAAGTATCATGGTCCCAGTTCAGAAAGTTGGTTGGAGATGAATGGGATCCGGGGTTGAGCATGCCGTTCGACCCCATTGCATCGAGAGAGGCAGAGGCGTTGGGGTTAGAGGTGATCATCATCGGAAATGATGTCGATAATCTTGAGAAGCTCCTAAGAGGTGAGGCCTTTAAGGGAACTACTATCTCCAGTTAGCCATGATATCCATACAGATCTGATTCATCTCTACTGCACGTGATTCAGTGTCAGCTTCGTTGTAACAGCGAAACTCCGGGGCGTTACCCGATGGGCGGAGGTGCACAATTTCATCGCTTTCAAAGGTGATACGCAGACCATCAGTAGTGTCGAAAGAGGCAACCGGACCGAATTGCTTCCCGAAAATGGCCCCAATGGTCTCTTTATCCCTTGACTCATTCCCGGAAGAAAGCTCGTTTATCTTGGCGCTGCTCTTTTCCGTAGGGAATTCTTTCAGCCGGTTGCTGCAGGTAAACCGTTGTGGTAGTTGAGAGACCAGTTCGCTGATTGTTATGTTTTTTTCAATCGACAGCAATAGAATGGCGATATGGAGGATCACGGCGTCTCTTGTGGGTAAGGGGGATAAAATCTTCCCGCCCGATTCAATAGGAGTGGCTATCAAAAATCCGCCATTGGCCTCATATCCTATCACCCGTTTTGCTCCTTCTTCCCGGGCCTGTTGCATGGCTTCAATCACAAAGGGGGATCCGATCTTTGTACGGTAAACCGCCTTGAAAAAACCGCATTTTTCTACGGCAGAATTGCAGGATATGGGTGTGGCAACAGCATCGGCTTTGAGATATGCGGCGCAGAGAATGCCTGCCATATCTCCGCGGAGCCACTTCCCGTTTTCATCGCTGATCAAGGGTCTATCGCTGTCCCCGTCCGTTGATATAATGGCGTCAAAATGATACCCGTCAGACCATCTCTTGGCCGCCTCTACATCTTCAGGCCGGATGGCCTCTGTGTCGACCGGTATAAAGCTCTCGGAATACCCGAGAGGAGTGACATGGGCACCCAAGCCGGAAAGAATTGTGACCATATCATCGCGGCCAACAGCCGAATGTTGATATACGCCTATCTTTTTGCCATTCAGGCAGTTTGGGGGGAAAAACTCGAGATAACGGTCTACGTACAAGACTGAGGCTTCGCCGCTGGGAGTTAGACTGTCCTCATCAACTGAAAACATTCCTTTCTCATCAAAAAGACCCTGGGCCAGTGTTACTGCCTGGCGTCTGATGCCTGCCTCATCGTGCTTGAGGATTTCACCTTGCTTTTTTGTGTATTTGATACCGTTACGGTCTTCAGGGATGTGACTCCCCGTGACCATTACAGCAGGGATTTTTTTTATGAGGCCGTAATTGGCCAATGCTGGAGATGGCAGTCTTCCGCAGCATTGTGGCTCGTAGCCCTTATCCAAAATGGCCCTGGCCGCTGCCGTCATTATCCGCTCTGTGCTTGAGCGCAGGTCTCCGCCAACGGCAATAGACCCGCGCCCTTTCAGTTCGCCTCTTTCTTCTAAGTATTGAATAAAGGCCGCTGTGTAGGCGTAACACACCTTGTCGGTCATATCATCTGCAAGGCCGCGGGCGCCGCTTGTGCCGAATTTAACCCCGCTTTGAACCATCAGATCGTTAATTTTGACTGTTTCGCCCATTAGTCTTGCCCTCCAAGAACTCCTTAAGTTTCTCAGATAGAGTTGCAAGGGAAAAAGGTTTTTGGATAAAGTCCTGAGCACCTGCATCCAAGATGTCTTGCGCAGGGCCTTCAATGGAGTACCCGCTGAAAACAATCACCTTAAGGTCCGGGCGGGCTTCCATGATAAGAGGATATACCTTTCTGCCTTCCATATCAGGCAGCTTTATATCCAATAGAGCAAGGTCAATCTGGCCGTCAAAGGTTTCGGTTATATGGATGGCGTCCTTTCCGGTCTTGGCTACCATAACCCGGTAACCTAACATCTCTAACATCGCCTGGGTCACTTCAATAACCACATCTTCATCTTCAATCATCAAAATGGTCCCTTCACCGGTGTTGAGTTCGATCTCCGGTTGTTTAACTGGCTTTGCTCCCTGCTCCTTGCTCTCTGCGCTAATGGCAGGCAGATATATCCGGACTGTAGTCCCTTTTCCCAGTTCAGAGTCCACATAGATCCAGCCACCATGATTCTTCATAATGCCGTATACGGCGGCCATCCCCATTCCACGGCCCTGAAACTTGGTGGTGAAAAAGGGTTCAAATATCCCGCCTTTCGTTTCCTTATCCATCCCCTTACCGTCATCCTCGATCATGAGACAGACATAGGAACCGGGTTTAAGACCGGGATGCTGTTTTGTGAAATTCTCGTCAAGATCTTTGTTTCCGGCAGTTATTCGGATAAGGCCCTCATCTTCCATGGCCTCATTAGAATTGGACAATATGGCAGAGAGGACCATTTGCATCTGGGCCTGGTCGGCCCTGATATACGAGATATCTTTCGGGAAATGCGTTTCCACCCTGACTTGAGGGCTGAGGTCATGTTTCAGGATGGGGAGTGTTTGTATCACAAACTCATCCAACTTCAGATTCTTTGGTTGATATTTCCCTCCCTGGGCATAGGCTAACAACTGGTCAGTTAAACGGGACATCCGATAACCGGAATCCTTCATTGCCCCAAAATATCTGTCTCGCCTTTCATCTTCAGGTAACTCCATCCTAAGGAGTTCAATGTTCCCCATAATCCCCATCAGGGCATTGTTGAATTCATGGGC
>CAZFSF010000019.1:0-27871 GCA_964522045.1 uncultured Desulfobacteraceae bacterium | reverse complement strand
AAAAACGTATCACACTTCCGCCAGCGGCGGGTTAATAATGATGCTGTCATTATCGAGCTGAAATCCGTCAGGCGAATAATTGAAGCCCATGAAATCCAATTGGTCAATTACCTTGTTGCCACAGGGAAACTTGTGGGCCTGATTCTCAATTTTGGAGAGATAAAAATTGAAATTAGGCGAAAAGTCAAAGATTTGAACTGAGTGATAAACAGGATTCAAAAATAATCAAGTCAATCCTGTTATCCTGTCTAAGATAGCTGAACTGTTACCATCGCAGGCGTTCAGAGGTTTAGGGTTGGCCTAAAGAAGCCTGTGCAGGGTTTGAAACAGATCAGAGAATTCGTCTCTCTTAAAGCAGAACTGCAATTCGCGGAATCGTTGTCTGAAGGTCTTGACCCGGGTCTGAACATTGATCTCTTTTTTCACTACGTCGTGGATCAGGCCGGCCAATGCCCTGAAATCCTCTTCTTCCATGCCAAAGCGCGTCATTTCGGAAACTCCGAGGCGCAGGGCTCCTGCGGCAGTAAAGCCTTCTTCTGAAGGGATAGCCTGGTAATTGCATATGATATTGCTTGCCTCTAATCGGCCGGCAATCTCCGGGCCAAGGCCATAACCCACCTTCACTACTACCTGGTGTGTCTCGGTATAGTCAATGGCAGGGTCGCCTGCGAGATCCATACCGCACTCTGTGAGGGCGCGGGCTAAGGCCTTGGCATTGGCAATGACTTTGGGCTGGTATCTTTCCTTGAAGTGGTTCATCTCGTAGGCGGCTGCGAGCAGCCCCAACAGGGTCCCGAGATGGTGGTTGGAGACAGAGCCTGGAAATGTCCTCCGGACCAGGGCCTCCCAGAGTTCGTAACGTTCTTCATCCTCCACGTACCGGCATCCGACAATGCCTCGCTGGGTGCCGAAGTAAGTCTTGTGGGTTGATCCGGTCACCAGATCGGCTCCCTCGTCAAACGGCTGCTGGAGGTGCGGACCGATCAGCCCTAAGACATGGGCCATGTCATACATTACCACCGCATCAATCCCCTGGGCATCGAGAAATTGACGGATCTCGGCAACAGGCTCTTTATGAAGGACCATACTCTTGCCAAAGATGATCAACTCCGGCTGAAATTCATCAATCAATTGAAGCGTGGCCTGCACATCGATCTTGTATGGGTTTCCGGGCAGTACCGGGAAATTCACCACTGCCGGCCGTTCAGTACGAGGGTCGTGGGCTATGAAATCCCTGAGAGCGCCCATGGGCTGAGAGCTGAGGTGTCCGCCCTTGCCGATATGATTGCACATGACCTGTCTTATCCGGCGCGGCTCACACTTCCGGTCGGCGCGGTTGAGATAGTCGATCATTGAGCTGAACAGGGCCATATTGGCCATCTGTCCGCTGATAAGGCGGGTTTCCACTTCGGGGCAGCCCAAGTATTTCCGCATCTCATCTTCGAGCAGGTGTTCGACTTCGGCGATAAAGTCGGTGCCCTGGTAGTAGAAGATACCTGCGTCGTAGAATGCCTTTGATTTTTTGTGCTCGGCATAGCGAAAGGCCGGGTCCATCACCGACAGGAGCCGGGCCATCGGGGAGAGTGTCATCTCTGAGGGGATAAGGTTGATGCACTCCTGCTGGCGCCAGATAGTATTTTCCACAGTTTTCTTCAGAAGGTGCCGGACCTTGTCCGTTGTATCTCCGGCGGATAATTCATCGGAAGGAGTTTCATGATCGAATACGATCGGCCGGGCATAGGGCGGGGCATCAGAGCGGAGGTGAAAAGAGACTACCACGGCCGCCACCGCCTTGCCCCGGATCTCTATCCCGAGCCTTTCTTCGTCAGTGATATCACTGTCGATATAGCCTAAGCAGATGGAACGAAGCGCCTGCTGATCGGTCTGCGCCGATTCCAGGCCCTCCCCTTCCACGGACCACATGGGAACCATTGTGCCGCTGGTGACGTAGCCCACGTGCCTCCTTCCCTTAAAGATTTTTGAGCCTGCACGGGCGATTCCCCTGTCAATTAGGGCGATCGGCCGGATCATGCGAGGCAGGTCCGCCATGAGAGAGTAATCACGGGAAATGATACCCTTGAGGGCCTCAAACTGCCTTAAAAGAAGTGCACGGCCTAAGAACGCACCTTTAAGGGGCGAAAAGCTCACTGCGGGTTTTGCCACCTGACAGGCCAATATGGGAATCTCGTTGCCATCACTGTCCAGACCCAGTTCGTGCCCGTAAAGGGGCAGCCCTGCCTCTAAGCGGAGTGTGTCGCGGGCCCCGAGACCCACAGGTGAAGCGCCCTCTTCAATGAGCCGGTCCCAGAGCATTAAGGCATTATCCTGCCCGACGAATAGCTCAAAACAGAGCGGTTCGCCGGTATAGCCGGTCCGGGCAACCATCACGTCCGCGCCTGAGATCGTGACAGTCCCCACGCTGTTTCGTTTTGGCTCCGGGAGTTCCCCGGTTGAGATAACACTTTGCAGTATCTGTCGTGACCGTGGACCCTGGAGAGAGAGCATGGAGATCTCTTCGGTTCGGTCAAGGAGTTCAACCTTGCTGATCCCTAAAAGGAGTGTTTGAAGGTGCTCCCAGTCCTTATCCCTGTTGGCCGCATTCACCACTAACAGGTATTCATCCTCTTCAAAACGATAGAGATATGCATCATCAACAGCCCCCCCGGTTTCATTCGGGATGAGGGTGTACTGGGCGCCCGTTGTCCTGATATCGAGGGCTTCCGCATTATTGGTCAGGGCATGCTGGAGGAACTTCAATGCGCTTCCACCCCTGACGATGAACCGGCCCATATGCGACACGTCAAACAGCCCTGCCTCTTTTCTGGTGGCTAAATGCTCTTTTACAATGCCCGTTGGATACTCCACGGGCATCTCCCATCCGCCGAATTCCACCATCTTGGCTCCCGCGGCCACATGCCGGTCGTACAAGAGTGTTCGTTGAAGTTGGTTCATTGATTGTCCTCATTCCTAACCCGGATAAACCTGGAAAGTGCCTAAAGTTGATGTTTGCTTTTCATTCGATGTTCGACGTTGGATGTTCGATGTTCGACGTTCATCTTTTTCTACCCCCCTTTAGCGGGGCTTTCCGGCACATCCACCTCCACAAAGATATTGTTTGCCTCGTCATTCCTGAGTGTCAGAACAAAATCCCTCAGTTTGACAGCCACGGGATCTTTGAGGGGGGCACGTCCCTGGATCTGGATGCTGGTTCCAGGGACTATCCCCATCTCCCTTATCCTCCTGCCCATATCACCGGTTGAGGAAACCCTTCTTATAATCCCCTTCTGATTATCTGACATTTCCCGCATTCTTATAACTTTCTTCATGGCGAGTATTCACTCCTCTTCAATTTAAAATAGAAATCCAAGATGTATCTTTTCATGGAGTAAAGGATCGGTGGAGTATTGGAAAAAAGTGGCGTACTCCGAAATTCTCAAGTTGCGTAAGAGGTTTGTTTTGGTTCGTTCAGGAAAAGGAGAACCACGGATACTTTTTCCTCGCGAGGCATTTCCAGAGCCACCACCCCATCACTCCAATATTCCAGTACTCCAATACACCGTAGGTGTTTACGTCTTAGGAAACCGGCTGAAGGCAGTCACGGATTCGGCTCAAATTCCCGGGAGACGCCACCAGCAGTTGTTCTTCGATCTTTTTTCCGCCCAAGTACTCATTGAGGAAAAACCCATCCCCATTCATCTTGTAAAACTTTGCCCCCGCCGCCTCAACAATGACCCGGGTTGCGGCCAAGTCCTGATATGTTTCATGGGTGATAACCGCTGCCTCTGCCTGGCCTCCGGCAACGTAACAGAGATGAGCGGCCGTGCATCCGAGGCTACGGATTTTCCCTGGGAAGGAGGCATGATAGTGGTTGTGAAAGCGTGCGTAGGTGAGGAGGACGCTCTCATCGTTTATGTCTGACTGCTGGCTTAAGGCATGGATTTCATTGTTTCCCCGGTAGGCCTTTTGGCCTGCACGGCCATAAAAGAGGTCTCCTGTCGCAGGCATATAGAACACGCCAAAAACGGGCCAGGAGTTTTCAAGCAGGGCCAAAGAGATCCCCCAGACAGGGATGCCTGCCTGGAAATTGGCAACACCGTCCAAGGGGTCAAAGACCCATAGAAACCTTTTGTTATCATGGCTATAGCCTTTGTCTTCCCGGTTGTTTGCAAATATGAGATGTTCAGGAAAATGGGTTGCAAGCCGGTCCTGAAAAAAATCGGTCAGATGGAGCTCCGCTTCCGTCACCAACGCCTCATCAAATCTTACATCTCTTTTTCCCTTTCCGTAGTAGGAAAGCGCCTCCTCTCCGACATCACGAATTGCCTGCATGGCAAATTCCGTCAAGTCTTCAATGTTATGCACTTCTGCAACCACTGTCTTACCTCCTGATTAAGAATTCAAGAATTTAGGAATTCAAGGATTGAATGAAATACTCTCTTCTTAATTCCTCAATCCATCAATCCCCTAACCCAAAATGGCCCTCGAAACAATAGTCTTTTCCATTTCCTTGGTACCCTCGTAAATTTCCAATATCTTGGCATCCCTGTATAGTCGCTGGACCTTGTATTCGTCAATGTATCCATAACCGCCGTGCATCTGGAGCGCCTCATCGGCACAACGGACTGCCATTTCAGCGGAATACCATTTGGCCATGGCGATGAGCCCGTGATCGATCTTACCCTGATCCACGGACCAGGCCGCCTCATAGTATAGATTTCTTGCCGCCCTGATCCAGGTGGCCATCTCGGCGATCTTGAACTGGGTCACCTGGAAAGAGGCTAAGGATGCACCGAACTGGCGCCTCTGCTGGGTATGACGGACAGATTCCTCGAGCGCGGCCCGGGCCAGACCAACGGCCTGGGCGCAGATGTGAAGCCTGGTGCGGTTAAAAAAGGCCATTAACTCATGGAAGCCTTCACCCTCTTTGCCTACTAAGTTCATAGCAGGCACCCGGACATCATTAAAAGCCAGCTCCGCTGTATCAGAAGCCCGGATACCTAATTTTCCCCTGATCTTTGACGATTCGTATCCGGGTGTCTCTGTCGGGACCAGGATAAAGCTGTGTCGCTTATGATGGGAAGGGTTTTCCGGATCGGTCTGGCAAAAAATAAGCATATATTTGGCCAAGTTGCCATTTGTGGCGAACATCTTGGAGCCGTTGATCACCCACTCATCGCCATCTTTGACAGCGGTGGTGGTAGCACTTGTGACATCACATCCGGCGTCAGGTTCTGTAATGGCAGTTCCCATAATCGCTTCCCCTGCCACCAACTGTGGAAGGATCAGCCGTTTCTGATCTTCCGACCCAAACAGGCCGAGTAGCTCTGCCCCAAAGGTGGTGGACATGATGGCCTGGCCGATCCCGGGATCCACGGCCCAAAACTCTTCCACTATGAGACAATATTCAAAAAAGCCGTATCCGGCCCCATCGAACTCTTCATCAATAAACACGCCAACGAACCCGAGTTCACATGCCTTTCGCCACAGATCCAGATCAAAGGATTCATTCCGATCAAACTCCTGTGCCCTGTCCGGAAATTCCCCGGTTGCAAATTCCCGGGCCGCTTTTATGATATCCTGCTGCTCTTTGGTGAGTGTAAAATCCATCGTTTACTCCTTACGCGTCTGCTATAATGCCTCTTTCAAGGCATTCACAACCTTGAAAAGATCATCCGCAACCCCGTAATCCGCAACCCTGAAGATGGGGGCCTTCCTGTCTTTATTGATAGCAATCACAGTGCCTGCGCCTGTGATCCCGGCCACATGCTGAAACGCCCCGCTGATGCCGAAGGCAAGATACACCTTGGGCTTCACGGATTTCCCGGACGTGCCTACCTGGTGGAATTTCGGCAACCAGTTCTTGTCCACCACAGGCCGGGAACAGGAGAGGGTGGCTCCAATAAGATCTGACAATTCCTTGATCGTGGCAATATTCTCCTCTTCGCCGACCCCCCTCCCTATGGATACCAAGAGTTCGGCCTGGGTAATATCGATTTCACCGGCCCCGGTATCAACAAACTCGACAAACTCCTTCTTAGGTTCGGTCAGCCCAGCGGGGAATTCCTGTTTCACTATCTCTCCCTGCAATCCCTCCACATCATCTGGAGGTAGAAAGGCCCCTGGCCTTACGGTGATCAAATAACCGGGGGATTCCTTGAATGAAACCTTGGAAAAGAGCTTCCCGCTGTAAATCTGCCGGAAGACCATTGGGCGACTGTCCTCTATCTGAATATCCACGCAGTCAGTGGCAAGGGGAAAGCCTGTCTTGATGGCAAGGGCAGGCGCAAGGTCCATCCCCCAGGATGTATGACCGATAAGCGTGAGGAAGGGAGTACGTTCGCGAATAAGACTGTCAAGGATCTCCTTGTAGAGGTCGGCATTAAAAATTTCAAGCCGGTTATCCTCAAAGGTGATGACCCGATCTGCCCATTTAGCCAGATCGTCCGCAAATCCCTCATCTTTTCCTCCGAGGAGTATGGCGGTCAGGTTGTAGGAAGAGGTCCGGCACAGTTCTTTAGCCTTAAAGAGCATCTCAAAGGTAATTTCTCTTATTCCACCTTTTCTATGTTCTACGACAACAAATATTTCGCCCATTTAAATGCTCACCCCCTTCTCTTTGATGATCTGGATAATCTGCCCTGCAACCGAAGAGGGGTCTCCCTCTATCATTTCGGCCCCTTCGGTCTCCGGCGGGAGAAAGACCTCCTCAATCATGGTTCGCCGTGCGAGATCATCCTCTGAAAGACCTAAATCCTCCACATTGATGACAACAAGTTCCTTTTTCCTCGCCTTTCTTATCCCCATGATAGAGACATATCTCGGCTCATTGATGCCGGTCTGGATGGTAAGAAGGGAGGGAAGTCTTATCTTAGACACCTCATCCATCCCGCCTTCCAGTTCCACCCTTATGGTGGCGTCATTTCCTTCGGGTTCCATGCCGGTTACCACAGCCGCATGGCTCAGCCCCAACTCTTCCGCCAACATGATTCCCACCATTGCGCAGTTGTCATCGTCCGCCTGGACCCCCGTCAGTATAAGGTCATATTCCAGATCTCCGATTGTTTTTGCAAGGATCTTGGAGATGACAAATCCGTCTAATTCACGTTCTCCCGGCTCAATCCTGATGGACTTGTCCGCCCCCATTGCCAGGGCCCTCCTCAAGATCTCCTCATCATCCTCATCCCCAATGGTTATAGCGGTCACAGTTCCGCCGAACTTCTCCTGGAGAAGAACCGCTTCTTCGATGCAGTAGTTGTCCCAGTCATTAATCACATATGCCAGGGCATCCTTCTTAACACCCTTTTTGAGTTCATCAATCTCAAGGTCCACCTCTTGGGTCAAGGGAACCCTTTTTATGCAAACAATGATATTCATATCGCACCTCCTAACCCGGATAAACCGGAAAAGTGGCTAAAATGCCTAAAGTTGATGTTTGTTTTTTCACGCCTTGCGTGATTGGATGTTTCCCGCTGACAGCGGGATTCGACGTTCATCTTTTTATTTTATGGTAACCACCAAGATATATGGTTTTCCCGACCTTCGACCGCAGGCCTCTGGCCTTCTCATGCAATCATCAATCGACAATCATCAATCCCCCAATCCCCTAATTCCCTAATTCCTCAATGTGGAGATAAGAAGTCCCATCAGATCAACTACTCTCATCTCATCTTCCATTCCGCCGGTCTTAATGGCATCTTCAAAGTGTATGTAGCAGAAGGGACACGCGGTGACAATGACATTTGTGCCTGCCTCTTTGGCCATCTGTATTCTTTTTTCGGCCATCCGCATCTCCTCCTGCTCAATCTCATGCCACAACATCACATCACCCCCACCGCAGCAAAAACTCCTGTCACGGGACCGCTCCATCTCTATTAGGTTCAGGCCCGGAATCGCTCGGAGCAGTTTTCTCGGGGCGTCATATATCCCGTTATGCCGCCCTAAATAGCAGGGGTCGTGGTATGTGTATGTGCCTTCTTTTTCTAATCGTTTTAAAGGTTTCAAACTGCTGTTATCGATCAAATCTGCAAAAAATTGGGTATAGTGAACCACTTGGAGTGACCCGGGATAATCATTCTTGAGCGTGTTAAAGGCGTGGGGATCAGTGGTAACGATCCTGTTGAAACGGATCTCCTTCAAGGTCTCCATATTTTCTTCAAGCAGGAGCTGGAAGAGGCCCTCCTCACCCATCCGGCGGACCTGATGACCTGAATCCTTTTCAAGGGGCCCCAGGATACCGAAGTCAATCCCGGCAATATGAAATCCTTCAGCGATGTCAGAAGCGATGGACTGGGCAATCGGATCATAGGAACCGTAACTGTCCACAAAAAAGAGTACATCTACCTCATCGCCCTCACTCAAGACCTTTGCCGGCTTACCCTCCATTTCCTTAATCCAGTCCGCGCGTTTTGCGGCGGGTTTCCCGAACGGATTTCCCGTTTTTTCAACATGCATTAACACCTGGTTGAAGGTCTTGGGATTCTGAGATGTCTCGATCAGGTGGCGTCTCATATCTATGATCTTGTCAATATATTCTATGAAGACCGGGCATTCCTCTTCACATGCCCCGCAGGTGGTGCATGACCAGATTTCATCGTTTGATATAATCCCACCTACCATGGCCTGGGCATCTTCTGCCGGAGCACCCACTTTCTTTCGTCCAAAAAGGGGTACCCTGTCAAAACAATGATCCCTTAGCTTGATGGTGAGCATCTTTGGTGAAAGGGGTCTCCCGATGGCATTGGCCGGGCAGTTGTCAGAGCATCGACCGCACTCCGTACATGTGTAGAAATCGAGGATATGCTTCCACGTAAAATCCTCTATCTTTTCAACCCCTATGCTCTCTAATTCATCGATATCATCCACATCCCAGCGCGCCGGCTTTATGGCCCCTTTTGAGAGCCTCTTGAAAAACACGTTTGGCAGTGCGGTAATGATATGGAAGTGCTTACCAAGAGGGAGGAAGTTCAGAAAAAAGAAAAAAACCAAGATGTGCAGCCAGTAACTAACAGCGTGAGTGCCGGCAAGAAACCGGAGATCAGAGCCTTGCAGGATCAGCGCGGTCAACTGGGAGGCGGGGAGCCATTTCACCTGGCCGGATGGGGCCATGAGAAGGGCGCTTCCCTCATAAAACATGTCCGTGAGCATCAGAAAGGATATGAGGCCGAGGACGAAATAGGCTTCAACCTGATGGCTTCCCCTGTATCTTTCGGGCCGGATCAGGGCCCGTCTCAAAATAGCCCAGAGACACGCGCCTAATACTATCAATTCAAACAGATCTTTAAGACTATCGTAAAAGGGACCAAAAGCGGTCTGCATAAGGGGATGAATAATCGGTATGTTTAACCCTTGTGTCACTAAATCAATGGAACGGAGCCCCAATACCAGAAATCCCCAGAATATCATGATGTGGATCACACCCGCCCACAGATAGCGTGGCTGCCGCTTTTGAATAATCCCGTAGGTAAAGAGATCTCTGAGCCTTCTCCCAAGAGAGGCAAGACGGGGATCGGCCTCTCCTGAACGGATCAGGAGGGATCTCTTGTAGATGATATAGAAAAACAGGGAAAGCCCTGCAATGAAGATTGCCCAGGCAAAAACATAACCGGGCAAACCGAGGCATGTATCATTAACCGGATGTACTACAACCATAATTGCTTACTCCCGATCGCGCTGTGCAATCTCAGTAGAAGAAATCCGTTCAAACTGTTCTCAAAATTTAGCCAAATTCACGAATTCAGGGATTCAGCCATTAGATTATTTGACCAGGAAACAGAAAGTCGACAACGAGGACAGGTTACACTCTGATCAAATTTCGTCCCTGTTCGGACAGAAGTGACATGATTCTTATTTGACAGTATGACTGCATAGTTATAATGTTACTATAGAGATTGTCAAATAGTTAAGTGGTTGACCTCTGCCATGCGGGATTCAATGCCGGCACCCGGGCCCCCTTAGGAAAAATTAAGAGGGTTGACATAAATCACGACGCTGGGCTATGAACATAGCTATTTTCTGACGCGTTGTCGGATTTGGAGGAAATGTGGCCGAAAAGAAATTTGAAGAGGCAATGCAGCGATTAGAAGAGATTGTCCTGGGTCTTGAGCAGGGAGACCTGCCGTTGGGAGATTCCCTTAAGGTGTTTGAAGAAGGGATGGAGTTGGCCAAATTCTGCTCCAAGGAACTTGAATCTGCAGAAAAAAAAGTATCCCTCCTTGTCAAGGAAAGCGGCGGAAAATACAGCGAAGTCCCCTTTGAACCGGATGGATCGAAAGATGCCCAATGAAGCCGTTCCGGATTTAAAAACCTATCTCGCTGAAAAAAGGAAAACGGTGGAGGCTGCCCTCCAGGGTTATTTTCCTGAACCTGAAGGCCTGACATCTGATCTGACAAAGGCCATGAGATATAGCCTGTTTGCAGGAGGTAAGAGGCTGAGGCCGATCCTCTGCATCGCAGGGGCCGAGACAGTGGGGCGCTCGGGAGGAGATGTCCTCCCGGTTGCATGTGCCTTGGAATTGATACACACCTATTCACTGATCCATGATGATCTCCCCCTGATGGATGATGACGACCTCAGGAGGGGTAAACCGACTAATCATAAGGTATTTGGAGAACCGATCGCGCTCTTAGCCGGGGATGGCCTTCTGACTGAGGCCTTCAGCTTGATGACTTCAGCAGATATTTCAGCCAAGATATCTCCTAACATCCTTCTCAGGGCCATAGGCCTGATTTCCCGTGCTGCCGGGTATGATGGGATGGTGGGGGGGCAGGCCGTAGATATTCAATGGGAGGGGAAGAAGGCTGATCTCCCGGTTGTGAAGTTTATGCACATCCACAAGACAGGGGCCCTGATCACCGCATCCGTTGCCTCCGGAGCTATCTTAGGAGGCGCTGATGAATCCCGGATCGAGGCTATCACCTCCTATGGCGAAAAGATCGGTCTGGCCTTTCAAATCTCGGATGATATCTTAGATATTGAAGGTGACAGCGAGACCATGGGCAAGCAAGCCGGGGCCGATGAACAAAAGGGGAAAATGACCTATCCAGCGGTCCTCGGCCTGAATAAATCGAAGAGAATCCAGTCGGAACTGGTTCAAACAGCCGTCCAGGACTTGCGGGAATTCGGCAGCAGGGCCGAACCCCTGCGCCAGATTGCCCGATATATTATTGAGAGAAAAAAATGAACACACCTGACACAAGAGAAAGATTGTTAGACAAGATCAACAGCCCTGCGGACCTTAAAGGCCTTTCCCTTGAGAGTCTTCAGGCGCTGGCAAAAGAGCTTCGCCGGAAGATTATTGAGACAACATCAAAGACCGGCGGCCATTTGGCCCCGAGTTTAGGGACTGTGGAGCTGACCATTGCCCTCCACTTCGTCTTTGACGCCCCGAAAGACAAGATCATCTGGGACGTGGGGCATCAGGCCTATGCGCACAAGCTGATTACCGGGCGTAGGGATCGGTTTCACACCCTCAGGACCTACGGGGGGATCAGCGGGTTCCCCAAAAGGTCGGAGAGCCCCTACGACGCCTTTGATACCGGACACAGCAGCACCTCCATCTCAGCGGGCCTCGGTATTTCAACGGCAAAATGCCTAAAAGGCGAAAAGGCGAAGGTCATATCTATAATCGGAGACGGTTCAATGACTGCCGGGATGGCCTTTGAAGGACTTAATCAGGCAGGCGAGACTGAAAAAGATCTTATTGTTGTCTTAAACGACAATGCCATGTCCATCGCACCGAATGTAGGTGCTTTCTCGTCTTTTATAAGCAGAAAGATGACCGGCAAAAGGTTCGTCAATCTGAAGAAAGATCTGGAAAACTTTATCAAATCCTTGCCCGGTGTAGGAGAAAACATCTTGAAGTTCGTCCGTAAGAGCGAGGACTCCTTTATCACCTTCTTTACGCCGGGCATGATGTTCGAGGCCTTCAAGTTTAAATATATCGGACCTATTCAAGGCCATCGCATTGATCTACTCATCGAGGCCTTTACAAATGCCTCCCATTTAGAGGGGCCTGTCCTGGTTCATGCCCTTACTGTAAAGGGCAAGGGGTATGAGTTCGCTGAAAAGGACCCGGCCCACTACCACGGGGTCGGTTCATTTGAAATCCCCACTGGGTCACCTCCAAAGGACAAGCCCAAGCTTCCGCTATCCTATACCGGCACATTTGGTAAGACCATGGTAGATCTTGGCCGGCAGAATGAGAAGCTGTTTGCCATTACAGCGGCTATGCCCGAAGGTACCGGGTTGGCTGAGTTTTCCAAGTCCTTTCCCAAGAGATTCTTAGACGTGGGGATAGCGGAACAACACGCGGTAACCTTTGCCGCCGGTCTTGCCACCGAAGGGTTCAGGCCGGTGGTGACAATATATTCCACCTTTCTTCAGAGGGCCTTTGATCAGATCATCCATGATGTCTGCCTCCCCAATCTACCGGTCATTTTTGCCCTTGACCGGGGAGGGCTTGTGGGTGAAGACGGGCCTACCCATCACGGGAATTTCGATATGACTTACCTGCGGGGCATCCCTAATATGACCGTTATGGCGCCAAAGGATGAAAACGAACTGAGGCATATGCTCTACACTGCCCTCCAGCATGACGGGCCTGTGGCGATCAGATATCCGAGGGGAAGGGGGGTCGGTGTTCCGATGGACCCGGGGTACAAGGTTCTCCCGATCGGTAAGGCTGAAATCCTCAAAGAGGGTAACGACCTGCAGATTCTGGCCATTGGAAGCATGGTTTACCCCTCCCTGAATGCCGCCGCGACCCTGGAAAAAGAGGGTCTATCTGTGGGCGTTGTGAACTGTCGTTTCGTAAAACCCTTAGATAAGGGGTTAGTGGATATTGTATCTCCTTCTGGTCGGGTCTTAGTTGTGGAGGAAAACATCAGGCAGGGCGGCTTTGGCGCGGCCATATTAGAACTTTTCAATGACATGGGCCTAAAGAACATTCTTGTCAAAAGGATCGGATTGCCCGACAAATTCGTGGAGCATGGCCCTCAGGATATCCTGAGGGAGAAGTATGGACTCGACAGTGCAGGGATCATGAGGGAGGCGAAAGATCTCCTTTTAGGATTGAATATTGACGATTGAATATTGACGACATGTTAAAGGGACTTTTTACGAGCCCATCATTCTTGAATGCCACAAAAAAAAGAGAGGTCGAGACTGGATCGTCTCCTGGTCCTGAGGGGTCTGGCCGGGAGCCGTGAAAAGGCAAAGGCCGTAATCATGGCCGGCCTTGTTGAGGTGGACGGGGTAAGGGTTGATAAGGCCGGGCATCTTGTCCCGAAGTCAGCGTCCATTTCTCTGAAAGAATCTTCCCCCCCCTACGTGAGCCGGGGAGGGGTGAAGATAGAGGCGGCCCTCAAGCACTTTTCAGTAGATGTGAAATCGCTGGTCTTGTTAGATATAGGCGCCTCCACAGGCGGCTTCACCGATTGCCTCCTCAAGCACGGCGCCCGCAAAGTCATTGCCGTAGATGTGGGCTACGGACAATTAGACTGGAGCCTTCGTCAGGACCCACGGGTAGAGGTCCTCGAAAGAACAAATGTACGCTACCTGAAACCGGAAGCCCTGAAGAGGCCTGCCCGGGGAGCGGTTATTGATGTCTCATTTATTTCCCTCAGACTGGTTGTCCCCCCTGTTTCCGATCTCCTGTCAGATGATGCCTTCATAATTGCCCTGATCAAACCCCAGTTTGAGGTAGGAAAGGGCCAGGTGGGCAAGGGGGGCGTAGTGCGGGATCCGGCCCTACACAGAAAAGTTATAGAGGATCTGACCGACTTCTTTGAAACATCGGCCTGGTTGGTTGAAGGGCATATCCCCTCTCCACTATTAGGGCCAAAAGGGAACCGTGAATTCCTTATCTATCTGACGAGGAAAAAAACGAATTTGGGGAATTGAGGAATTGAGGAATATAAGGATTGATGGATTGATGGATTACGTTGAGGAGATTTTTTTAATTCCTTAATTCCTCAATCCCTAATTTCGCAATTCCGGTTTATCCGGGATTGGAGTTCTTATGGCGATTGAACGTCTATTGGAGATCATCGAAGAGGTTGCGGCAGGTAAATACTCTAACGATATTATGGAACTGACCCGCGATGACCAACCTGAATCAGTGCGGGCCATTGCAGAGGCCATGGGCCTGATGATGGTAAAGGTTGAGGCCCGGGAATACCGGTTAGAGTTGATGGTCAAAGAACTCGAGGAACTGAACGAGAAGATCAGGCAGGGCACCGTCAATACGGTTTCGGCCATGGCCCACGCTTTGGCCGCCCGCGACGCCTACACCGAGGGACACGCGGCCAGGGTTGCCGGCCTGGCCGTTCAGATAGCCCGGCAAATAGGGCTTAATGATCAGGAAGTGGAATATGTGCGTTTAGGCGGAATCCTGCATGACATCGGCAAAATACGATTTTCCGATTGGCTTTTCAATCCCCACGACACCAAAAACCCGCCTGAAGTAGTCAAAGAGATCCTCAGCCATCCCACCACGGGTGTGGAGATCCTGCATGACCTCGATTTCTTAGGCCCGGCCCTCGATTATGTTCACTGCCACCACGAACGGCCTGACGGCAAAGGCTATCCCCGCCACCTGAATGACAAAGATATCCCTTTAGGCGCCAAGATCTTGGCCGTGGCCGATGCCTTTGACGCCATGACGACCGACAGACCCTATCAGAAGGGGAAAAACCCGGAAATTGCGCTGTCTATATTAAAGAAACATGCGGGAACAAAGTGGGACACAAAATGCGTGGCCGCCTTTGAAGCGGTCATTAATGCGTCATAATTGAGACGCAGACCTGCGCAGATGCCCGCAGACGGAATATTGCCCAGGAATATCCGGGTCTATCTACCTTATATATTTTACGATATATTGATAGCTTAATGGGTGAGGCGCTTTGACGCCTTAAGCGGGTTTACCTTCCCGTTCTCTTTTTTGATGTTCGCTTGCAGGTGGGTGGCCATGTTGCAGCGCCCTGCATGCCACTTGGCGGCAGGATCGGGGAATGCCATGCAGTATTTGCCGGTGGTATACTCTGCGACTCTCTGACAGCCCTCACACTCCTCAACAATGATATGGCAGGTGCCGCCATTAAATCCGCAGCCCTTCTTGGTCATGAATGAACAATCCTGACCCTCTTTTACGCTTGAACAAACCATTTTAATCACGTCCTTTCTCTTAGAATTTAAAATTATAAGCTGTGTCTTATGCCTAACAAAATTTTGATTGTCAAGCAAAATAGGCATTAACTTTCAATTTTCAAGGGAAAAATAGAAAGATTTATGCAACGTTAGAATAGAGTCTGAGCCCTAACTCTTTGAGCTGATCTTCATCCACCCGGGAAGGCGCATCCGTAAGGGGGCAGGCAGCGCTGGTGGTTTTGGGGAAGGCGATGATTTCCCTGATCGATTTAACCCCGGTCATAAGGGCCACCAAGCGGTCAAAGCCCAACGCCATCCCGCCGTGGGGAGGGGCGCCATACTTGAGTGCCTCTAATAGAAACCCGAATTTCAATTGGGCCTCTTCAGGTGATATACCAAGGGTCTTGAAAATTTTCCTTTGAATAGCGAGGTCATGTATCCTGATGCTCCCGCCGCCGATTTCTGAGCCGTTTAAGACGAGATCATATGCCCTAGACCTGACCTTCTCCGGGTTCTCGGTGAGGAGGTTCAGGTCCTCCTCGAAGGGGGAGGTAAACGGATGATGAACCGCTGCCAATCTATCTTCAGTCTCATCGTACTCAAATAGCGGGAACTCCGTTATCCAGACAAAGGCATATTTGTTTTCGGGGATAAGAGCCTGTTGTTGCGCCACCTCTAATCGGAGGGCGCCTAATGCCTGGTTTGCGATTCCCGGTTTATCGGCCACCATAAGGACCAGGTCTTTCGGTTCAGCATGGAGCCTCTTGTTGAGGGCATTCCTGTCCTCTTCCTTAAAAAACTTGGTCAGAGATGACTGCCATCCCTCTCTGTTGATTTTGATCCATGCAAGGCCTTTGGCCCCGGCGGCCTTCACAACCTCAGATATTTCGTCCAAACCTTTTCTGGAATAAGAAGGTGCCCCACCCTTGGCCAAAATCGCCTTTACTACGCCCCCTGATTCGATTACGTCCTGAAAGACCCTTAAATCCGACCTGCCCGCAATATCGGTCAAGTCATAAATCTCCATACCGAACCGCAGGTCGGGTCTGTCCGTTCCAAACCGGTCCATGGCATTCCGGTAGGTAAGACGTTGGATTGGCGAGATGACGCGATGGTCTAATATCTTCTCGAAAAGCTCCACCATCATTGCTTCAAAGACCCCCATGACCCGTTCTTCGTCAACAAAGGCCATCTCGAGATCCACCTGGGTGAATTCAGGCTGCCGGTCCGCCCTAAGGTCTTCGTCGCGGAAGCAGCGGACGATCTGGTAGTATCTATCAAATCCGGCCATCATGAGAAGCTGTTTAAAAAGCTGGGGCGACTGGGGCAGGGCGTAGAACATGCTCCTGTTTACCCTGCTCGGCACGAGATAGTCCCTGGCCCCCTCTGGCGTGCTTTTGGTGAGAAAGGGCGTTTCCACCTCGATAAATCCTTTCCGGTCCAAGTATCCCCTGATGCAGGAAGCTATTGAATGGCGTTTGCGGAAGTTATTAAAGAGCTGCGGTCTTCTAAGTTCCAAATAGCGGTACTTCAATCTCAAGGTCTCGGAGGCGTCCACAGCCCCATCCACTTGAAATGGGGGGGTCTCAGTAATGTTGAGGATCTTTAATTCCCTCGCCTTCAGTTCTATTTCCCCTGTGGGCATCTCGGCGTTTTCCTGTCCCTCAAGTCTTGGCGTAATGGTGCCCCTGACCGCCAGGACCCACTCGTTTCTCAGGACATGAGCCCTCTCATGGGGATGGAGTTCCACCTGGGGATCAAAGACCACCTGGGTGATCCCTTCTCTGTCACGAAGGTCGATAAAAATAAGGTTCCCTAAGTCCCGTCTGCTGTTGACCCACCCCATCAGGACCACTTCCTGGCCCACGTTGTCTCTTCTGAGTGACCCGCAGTTATGGGTGCGTGTCCAGTTTCCTAATAAATCGATCTTTAGATTCTCGTGTTCTTTCATCCTTGAGAAATCCCCTTTACGACCTCTACGACCTCCTTGAGATCCACTTCCACCTGTTCCTTAGTAAGCATATCCCTCAGAATACCCCTCCCGGAATCGAGTTCATCATCTCCCACAATCAGGACCTTTTTCGCCCCGAGACGGCCCGCCTTCTTCATCTGTGATTTGAGTCCTCTTGAGGCATAGTCGAGCTCTACCCAAATACCGGCCTTCCTCAGGGCCTCTACCCATTTGAAGGATGCCCTGTCAGCGGGTTCACCTAAGGCGGCAATAAAGAGATCGGGCCCTTTTGGCACGGGGGCCTGTTTATCCGTGAGCAGGGTAACCACCCTTTCCATTCCCACGGCAAACCCGGTTGCCGGGTGGTCAGGCCCTCCAAGGAGTTTTACCAGGCCATCGTACCGCCCCCCGCCCGCTACGGCGTTTTGTGCGCCAAGGTGTTCGGTCTGTATCTCAAAGGTGGTCCTGTTGTAATAATCAAGCCCCCTGACGAGCCGGCTGTTCAGAACAAACCGGATATCCGACCCATTGAGGTAACCCCGTAAAGACTCGAAGTGCTCCTGGCATGCCCGGCAAAGGAACTCGGATATAGAGGGTGCGGTCCGGACAACCTCTTTGCACGACTCTACCTTGCAGTCGAAGACCCTCAACGGGTTTGTGACGGCCCGTCTCTCGCAGTCCGGACAGAGTAAAGGCGTCTTGTCTGCCAGATAGCCCTTGAGTTGCTCCTTGAACAGGGGTCGGCACTCAGGACACCCCAAGGAGTTGAGATTGAGGGTCAGATCATCAAGACCGATAGACTCAAAAAGGTGCATAGCCATGAGGATGATGTCCGCATCACTCTTGGAACCCGGATCACCGAACAGCTCCGCATTTATCTGATGAAACTGCCTGAATCGCCCTTTCTGGGGCCGCTCATGTCTGAACATCGGCCCGATGCTGTACAGTTTCTGAATCGGGTATTTCCGATAGGGTCTGTGCTGAATATAGGCCCTTGTGACTGAAGCCGTGGCCTCCGGCCGCATGGTCATGCTCCGACCCTTTATGTCCTCAAAGGAGTACATCTCCTTTGAAACGATGTCGGTCTCCTGCCCGATGCCGCGGCTGAAGAGTTCGGTCTTTTCAAGGATGGGGGTTTTGATCTCCTGAAACCCAAAGACATCGAACACCCTTCGGGCCTCGGCTTCAAGTCTTTGCCATATGCCCGTCTCTTCGGGCAGGATATCCCTGAAACCCTTTATACTTGTAATTTCCAATTTAGTTAATTTCTCCGGTTACGATTGTTGATCTACTCCACCCTGATCTTGGTTGCCTTTTTCTTCCCCTTAGCAGACCCCTTTTTCTCAAGATCTTCTATCTTATCATCAACCAAGTATTTCACCGCCTTGAGAAATTCAAGCTTTGACCGGGAAAGGTGCTCCAAAAACTTGGATTTGTTCCCGGATGCCTTTTCAAGGTCTAAAAAAAACCTGCCTACGGGACATGATACCCTATCCTTTTTGCTATTTTTTTTTGCCTTTGCCATGGTCATCTCCTTCAGGACTCAAAATGAACAGATAGATACTCCCCATCGAGTTTGGCTTTCACCGAGTTTGAGGCAGCCACCTGCCTCGGGAGCATGACATGTCTCTTAAAACTCCCCACACGGATGATCAGTTCATCGGAGATCTTGTTCAGTTCAACGTCCCCCTTCCCGATAAAGGGAAGCTTTACCCTCAATTGGTATTTCCCGTTCTCCTTGACAAAGGAATAGGGCTCACCGTCAAAAAACCGCTCCAACGGGTTTTTATCTCTATATATCTGGTCTGCCAGGGCCTTAAGGCTGTCAAAGCCCAAAACTTCGCCCCTGAACAGATTCACAGGGAATAAGGGGATGGGGCTGAAGTACTCTTCCGCCCTTTTAATATAGTCTTTCTGCGTTTTTCTCCAGTCTTTAAAGTATGCTTCACTGACACTGTCCGGCAGGATTCGATTCATGATTATTCCGTCAATACTCATTTTATAAAGGGAAAAATACATGAATGCTCGCTGCGTTTCCTTCAGGACGATCTTTTCCGGATTGGTAATGAGACGCACCGTTGTTATCTCGGGGTCAACTAAGATCTCATCCACACCACGCAGGCGCTCAAACAGGAATTCAATGGCCTCAAAATAGTCTTCACCCGGGAGAGGCACGTCGTATAATCGCTTGGCCAAGGGACGAGCGTATCTGGCAATGGTTCTTTCTATCTTGAATATCTTCTTTATATACCAGTCCAAGGTGGTCGGAATGCTGATAAACCGGAGCGATTCGCCTGTGGGTGCACAATCAAGGAGGATCACATCAAATTTCTTTGTACGGACATAGCGGTTGATGTGGAGAAGCAGGCTGACCTCTTCCATCCCCGGCAAAATGGCCAACTCCTCGGCCAAGATCTCATCCAGGCCCGTGGTGTTAAGGAGGGTGGAGAGGTATTTGTGGATATCTCCCCAGTTCTTCTCTATCTCTTCCTGGATATCCAACTCCTGTATCCACAGATTCTTTCTGATCTTGGTCAGGCTTCCCCTCTCCTTGTCGATCAAGCCCTTGTTCAGATCAAAGATGTCTGATAGGCTGTGAGCCACATCTAAGGACATGACAACGGTCCTGTGTCCTGCCTCAGCCGCCTTTATCCCGGTGGCAGCGGCTACACTGGTTTTTCCGACGCCTCCCTTTCCGGCAAAAAATATTATTCTCATTTGACTTCCATTTAGGTAATAGTGATATGTTGTGAAAGGGATTCTGCTTCGTATCCTACCACACAATCCGGGGTTTTAAAAGCAGAACCATAAACCCCTACAAAAGGAGATAATTCAGATGGATATTACATTCTTAGGAACAGGCGGGGCCTGGGGCGTCCCGGAATTGAATTGCGACTGTTTGATATGCCGTGAAATGCGTCGGCAAGGCGAAAAAAGGGAGCGAACATCCATCCTTTTAACCAATGAGACCACGCTTCTCATTGATTGCGGCCCTGATGCCAGATCCCAGCTTTCAAAGCAGAAGGTGGACGCCATTGACGGGGTCTTGATTACCCATGAACATAGCGACCACTATATAGGTCTTGATGAGCTTTTTGCGTACAAGAGAAATGGCCCACGAGGCTCATTTGACCCGATACCGGTTTATCTCACTTCAAAAAGCCATGAAGTTATCAAGAAACGGTTTGATTATTTGGAAGATATGGAGGTGATAAGGGTATGTACAATAGAGCCCAACCGCTGGTTTTCCGTGGGGGAGTTTGAGGTCCTCCCCTTTGACACCTTTCACGGTCCCTTTGCAAAAGGTTCTGTGGGGTTCATTATCAAATTCAAGGGCCTTTCGGGCAAGGATGTGCATGTGGCATACACATCCGATTTTTCAGAAATCCCCGAGCCTCCCTCTGAGCTCTTCAATCCGGATTACCTTGTCATTCAGGCCTTCTGGCTAAATGAACCGGTCAATAACCGGCCCAATCATATGAGCTTTCAGAGGGCCATCCATTTTATTGAACTCCTCAAACCAAAGAAGGAGACATTCTTAGTGCATATTGGGGAGGCTGATATGGTCGCGGGAGACCCTGCGAATAATATACTCAAAAAATATGAGCCCAAAAGTCCGTTAAGGCCCCCATCCGGAGGAGATCCTTATCCCATACCCCTCAATCAGGCACAGTGGCAGAAGACCGTAGATCGTGTCGTATCCGACAGAAACCTCCCTTACAAGGTCACGGTTGCCCATGATGATCTCCGCATCAAGATTTAACTCTTTGACCTGATAAGGCGGGTTCCGGGCTTTCTTGTGGTTATAAATTCCTTGCCTTTCCATCAGGTGTTTTGAGATATTGATAAATAAAAAAGTTAATAATTGACTAATCAGAATCATTAAACCCTTAGGAGGTAATATAAAATGGTATCAAGACTGAAAGCTATGGCAGTTATCCTGGTTTTTATGATGCTGCTTCCGGCTTCTGCAATCAGTGCGGACAAGTCTCTGATTTTTTACATCTTAGACGGCTCAGGTTCAATGTGGGGTCGTGTTGATGGCAGGCTCAAGATTCAGGTGGCCAAGGAGGTTATGAATACCCTGCTCAGCGAAACCCCTGATGACATTCAATGCGGTATTATGATCTATGGACATCGAAAGAAGGGGGATTGTTCCGATATTGAAATAATTATTCCCATAGGAAAGCTCAACAAGGAAGGGGCCATCGACAAGATCAAGAGGATAACTCCGAAGGGAAAGACCCCGATCTCTGACAGTATTGCCATGGCCATTGATAAGATCAAAGGAACCGAGTATGCAAGTACGATTGTTCTTGTCAGCGATGGAATAGAGACATGTGGAAAAGACCCATGTGCCCTGACAAGATCTTTAAAGGAGAGTGGCATTAATTTTGTGATGCATGTTGTCGGCTTTGGTGTCAAAGGCGGGGCGGCAAAACAGCTTGCCTGTATTGCTGAAGCTGGAGGCGGGAAATATTTTTCCACCTCAAACGCCACAGATCTCTTAGCTGCTTTGAATCAGATAAAAGAGAGTGTCGTGGAGAAAAAGGAGATCAAGGCGCCACCCGCCGAAGAAGAACCGACTCCTGAGACTGCCCCTGTCGAGCAGAAAATCTCCAAAAAATCTACTTCCATCCGGATAAAGGCCAAAGGACCCGGAACGATCTCCTTAAAGCATGACTCCTGGCTCAAACCGCCTCGCTACTGGAAACTGATCGATCCTGAAACAGGCGAGGAAAAGGCGCGATTCCAAGGCCTCGACGACCAGCTTGTTCCTCCGGGAGAATACCAGGTTGTATGGCGACAGAGTGAACATGGGCACGGTGAAGTGGTTCTCGGCGAGGTGATTTCCGTGGAATCCCGGAAAACCACGGATGTTATATTGAAGACCGGGATTCGACCTGTTCTGCCGACCTGGGTAAAGCCTCCCCGGTTCTGGGGACTTCAAGATCCGGCATCAAAGAAAGCGTTTGCCCTTTTCACACCGGTTGAGACACAGATTGTGCCATCCGGAGAATACAATCTCATATGGCGGCAATCCGAACATGGGGCCGCCACACTTACGCTGGCAGACGTGACCATAGAACCGGATAAAGTTACCGAGGTGCCACTCACCACGGCCCTGAATCCTGTACCTGCAGACTGGCTACCAAAAAGGCTTCGCTTCTGGGAACTTCAGGATAGGAAAACCGGAAAACCCGTTGCGGGGTTTTCAATGGGTTTTGATCCCCAACTGGTCTCGCCTGGAACTTATCGGTTTATTTATAGAAAAGACGAGCATCAGAGCTCCAATTCCTATCTCGGCGATGTTACTGTTCAAGAAGGGAAGATGAACGAGTTTCCCATCAATACCGGTGTTAAGCTCATCCCCCAGTCTGGAATGAAACCCCCCTATCGCATCAAGTTCATTGAGCTCAACGACAAGGGAGAAGAAATCCGGACCGTTTTTCTGAGAGGGTCTTTTGATCCCATGCCGCTGAAACCCGGTATGTACAAAATAACCTACCAGCAAAAAGATCACGGAACTGTTTTAACCATCGTGGATTCGTTTGAGCTCCCTGCCGGGGCTCTTGTGGAGGTTGAGCTCTAATAAAAGGGGAGAAAAAGCGGCCGCACCCTTAGGGCTGAATCGGCCACTCTCCCCTCTCTTTGAGGACGTCCCGGTAAATCGAAAGTGCCTCGTTGACAGCCGGCATCCCCGCGTAGGTAGCGACCTGGAAAAAAACTTCTGCGAGTTTTTTTGGGCTGCATCCCACATTCAAGGCTGCATTGACGTGGAGCCTTAATTCATCTCCCGCCCGGATCGCCGCTAACATGGCACATGCAACCATCTGCCTTTCCGGTAAGCTAAGGACAGTCCGGGAATAGAGATTTCCCGTTATGAATCTCGAAAAATCGTTCGCCAGATCTCTGTCAAATTCTTTCCACATCAAATAGGGCGGGTCCATTCGGATGCCCTTTCCAAAGAGTTTTTTTGCAGTTTGCTGGGTCCTTTTTTTGATCTCTTCTTCACTCACAATTCAAATCCTCCTGTTTAATGGCGCAATTTGAGAGCAGTCTGTATAGAAACTTCACAATGAACAAAAAAGCATTTATGGAGAGCAATGTCAAGAACGGGCCCATACCCTGTATCGTTTTTTCTATTGATATCAGGAGGCGGTTATCTTATAGTTTTTGTCGCTGAAACGCTCCGGGTTCAGCCTCGGGCACTTTTGATAAATTAGAGAGGGGGGTAATCATAATGGCCACACTGCGGGATGAAGTGATGATCAACGGAATGCGACTTCGCAACAGGGTTGCCCTACCGCCATTGACTACCAACTACGGCAGCCCGGAAGGGTGCGTTACAGACAGAACCATTCAGTTCTACAGAGAGCGCTCAAAGGATGTGGGGCTTGTTATTGTAGAGGCAACCACGGTAAGGTCTGACGGTCGAATCGTCCAGGGTAGTCTGGGACTGTGGGAGGATCGGCAGGTGGCCGGCATGGCGCGTCTTGCCGATTCCATCAAGAAATCAGGCGCTGCGGCGGTCGTGCAGATCAACCACGCCGGGGCCCGGTGTTTTCCCGGGGGCGGGGAAATGCAAGGGGCTTCACCTTCAGGGTTTGCCTTCCGGCCTGATGTGGCGCCTCTTATTTTGAGTCTGGCGCAGATCGATCGCATGGTCTCAGACTTTGCGGATGCCGCGGGCCGTGCGGCGGATGCCGGATTTGACGGCGTGGAAATCCACGGCGCCCATCTCTATCTGATCAGCCAATTCCTGTCTCCACTTACAAATCAACGGAATGACCGGTATGGGGGTGATGCCAGTGGACGGGCAACCTTTGCAGTTGAAGTGGTCAGGGCCGCAAGGGAAAGGCTCGGAAAGGATTATCCCATCCTCTTTCGTCTTAATGCTGTGGAGAAAGTGGAGAAAGGACAGACGCTGGAGGATACCCTTGCGGTGAGTCGAATCCTGGCCGATGAGGGTGTGGATGCCTTAGATGTCTCCTTAATTTCCCAGGGTTCCTGGCGGGAAGTAGACGGGCAACGCTTCCTTGTCCCGGCTTCCGCCTTTCCAGAGGATGAGCCCGCCGGGGCAAATGTCCCGCTCACTGCGAGGATCAGGGAAGCGGCAGGCCTTCCGGTAATCGCGGTTGGTAAACTTGGGGATGGGGATGTGGCCGCCGAATCGGTTCATGATTCGCTGGTAGATGTGGTCGCCATAGGCCGCCAGATGATTGCCGATCCCGATTCGGCAGGCAAGATCCTCGCAGGGAAGGCTGATGAGATTACCCTTTGTGATGAGTGCATGACCTGCTTCGCCTCCCTCAGGCAGGGCATACCCCTGACTTGCAAGGTGAACCGGAATCTCCCGGGGGCTTCTCATTCTCCCTGAGATCACCGCTCTTTCTTTTGATATCCGCACCGCTAAAATCTTTGGTAAAATCTGATCAAACCTTGGGGAAACAGGGGCGATCCGTCCTGATAAAGAAGATGCCGATCGCGTAAAGCATGGCCGAAAACGAGGCGGCCGCACTCCATCCGTACCATGTGAATTGAGGTTTCCTTAAGAAGAATACGGCCTGCACGATCAACATGAACAGGGCCAAAATTGCCACCGATAACGATTCTGCCGACTGGAGTATGATTTTTTCAAACAGCATGTCTACCCCCATGATCCGAGCAGCTCAAACGTGAATCCGAACCCCAACCTCAACCGAGAAACCCGACAAGTCAAATACAATCTCTGACGACTACATGCTTTTATCAAAACCAGTATGGGAAGTACATCGAATAGTGTGTCCTCTTTCCTCTGAATGCCTAAATGGAAACTTTTGGAAAACCCTGCTAATCGCAGTAAGGGCATCAGGAGGCAAGTTATGTTTTCCCCGCCGCTTTGGCCCGGTCAAGAATTTTTTGAGCATTTTTCAACAGCGGCATATCGATCATCTTTCCATCGAGTGCAAAAGCTCCCCGCCCTTCTTTCTGATGAGACTCGAAATCCTCAACCAGTCTTTTGGCATAGGCGATGGATTCTTCACTTGGAGTGAAAGCTGCCTGAACGGGCGTGACCTGATTCGGATGAACAACCTGTTTGCCGCTAAAACCAAGTACCGCGCCGAATTCGGCCTCCTGACGGACTCGCTCGATGTCTTTGAAGTCGATCGTCACGATGTCAATGGCCTGCAGACCATAGGCCGCGCAAGCCGTGACTACAGACTGCCGGGCATACAGCAACTCTATGGATGCATCCGTACGCGTCGCGCCGATGGAGGCGGCAAAATCCTCACCGCCGAAGATGATGCCGTCCAGTCTGGGATGCGAAGCGATCTCCTTGAGATTCAGTATCCCTTTGGCAGTTTCCACACCCACCAAAATGCGGATGGAATTGAGCGGCCAACTATTGGCCAACTCCGTGGATTCGATGATTTCACTACCCCACTGGATTTGCTCGAGCGATTCAATTTTGGGGATGACAATCCCGTCCGGGCAATGGGGCAGCACAGCCTGGATGTCGTCCTGCTCCAACCCGGAACCGATGGCGTTGATGCGCGGTAGTTTCTCGCTTGTGCCAAAGTCCAGTTCAATCAGAGCTTTGGCAATCGTGGCGCGTGCTTCGGGTTTGCGGTTGAGAGCCACGCCATCTTCCATGTCCATGCAGATGCAGTCCACGCCCAAGGTCAGGGCTTTGGTAATTTTCTTCCAGTCGTCACCGGGCATGTAGAGCAACGCGCGTCGAGAATGCATAGGTGTTCCTTTTTACCCGCAGATGACGCAGAGTGCGCCAGATTTTTCTCTAACTCTATTAAATTTGTATAATTTCAGGCAGAAAGACCATAATGAAGCTGTTTTCATCTGTCATTCTTGCAGGTTAAACGAGTTATTTACTTCCTGAAGAACTTCCCGAAAGCCGCACATGACAGTCCGTTACATGGGTACAAAATCGTTGGCCGCCCAGTAATCCTCTTTCAGGCCGTCCAACTCTTTTTCAAAAGCCCTGTAATGCCCCTGCTCCCAGTCCGCAAGTTCATTGTAAAAGCGCTTGGCTTCTTCCGTGCCCGCCTTTTCCGCACACGACCGGTAGAAGGTCATGGCCTCCAACTCAAGTTTCATACCGATGGTCAGAACACTTACTTCATAATGACTGTCTTTGATACGATCTTTGATGGCGGCGCTAAAGATGGGGCTTTCACTTTGATCCCCGGTTTTTTTAATGAAGGCTTTGGCAAAATCATAATTTCCCTTTCCCAACACCGATTGGTACTGATGGCGCAAATAGTTAAAGTGGCCCATTTCTTCCTCGGCCATTTCAGACAGGGTCTCTTTTGCCTTCGGGTCTGTCAGGTTCTCCGCGGCCTTCTTGTAGAAATTGAATCCTGTCAATTCCGCCTCCATGGCGGTTTTCAGTCCATCCAGAATCTCCTGGTTTTGTCCCATTGCATTTCTCCTTAAAAAATTGTCAATTTTATTTTTTTGCCCCGCCCAATCCCCACGCTCTCATAACCCACAAACCAGCTGGTGTGGAGTGTAGCGGAACAGGAGTCAGGTACGGAAAAGGGTTAAACAGTTTTCTATATTGTCAGAAGCTGTTCGTTGTTTTTCAAAATCTCAGTTAATGGAAGCCCCCAATACTTGACTTCAATTTGTAGTTTTTCCAGAGTTTCTGTAACTCCCAGTTGATCTGCACAAGCTTTGCATGCGGTTACGTGAACACCTGCATCTAAAGCTTCTTTGATCTTTTCCTGAATATTGATATCCTCACTAACCAATTGAGTAGGTGCACCCCAAATTATGAGGGTGACCTTTTCCCACCAACCATGGATGAGAGAGTTGATGGTATACATGAAAACCATCTTTTCTGCCGTAATCGGATTGTCATTAGTCCACAATACATAGAGATGTGTCTTATCCATTTATTTTCTCCTTTTGTTTTTTGTTTAATCAGGATAAGAAGGGGCCTCGCGGCCTCCCCAAATTTAATCGTCCCCTTGATAACACCCCAGAGTAAATCTTATCAGCTGAAGAGAAAAAAGAGAACAGATGAATAATTGTTTTTTCTCGCCTTATACAATGCTTTCAGAGAGCCGTTTCAGGGAATAAATGCCATTCAACCCCTGAATGGATTTTAAACGTTTCTCATGTCTTGATGAAAAATGCCCCTTAAAGCCCTGATAGACCTGGGAGACAAACTCCTTTGTGCCGATGATGCCGCTGTCGGTGAAATACCGGGTGCGGTACCGGAAACGGTCAACATCAGTCAGATCAAGACCTTTGGACCGGTCTTCCATTCCCTTCACAAGCCCTCCCCTTTCATAGACGAACCGCCTGTAATGGGCAAGTCGCACCTTTGCGCCCTTGAAGGCGAACTCCCTCAGCCCGAAATCCAGGGAAAGGAAACGGTCCCGGTTGTTGGTCTCGGCATGGTAGTCCAAGGTACACCACCGATATTCTACGGGTTTTTCCGCAATCCCGGCCCGGATGGGGTTGAGGTCGATATAGGCCAGGCAATTTACGAGAGTCTCGCCGTTATCAACGATGACACTCTTGAACCGCCCGGACCAGAAAAACCCTTTCCTGTGGTGGCGCCGGTTGTAAAACCGGGAAAACCCCTGCTTGATTTCCTTGACGAATTCCGAAAGGCTGCCCCATTTCCCCCTCAATGCCGGGATCAGATCCTCGGACTTCACTACTGACCTGGTGGCTAATCTTTAGTCAGGTGGGACTTTCACTTACCGTGATCACCCACTGGGTAACAATAACCAATTTCATCTACATCTATATAGAATCCC
>CAZFSF010000018.1:22452-28147 GCA_964522045.1 uncultured Desulfobacteraceae bacterium | reverse complement strand
AATTCGTAACGCAAATCAAACAGCACTCTGAACTTAAATCCTTACCCGTTATCATTGTCTCCTATAAGGATAAAGAAGAGGATCGGATTCTGGGACTGGAAGCAGGGGCCAACTACTATTTGACTAAGAGTAGCTTTGAAGATGACTCGCTCATAAATGCGGCCGCTGATCTCATAGGGGAGGCGTGATTGTGCGGATTGCCATTGTCAATGATACGGTCTTAATTGTGGAATTTCTGCGCAAAATCGTACTGAGCGTTGCGGATCATGAAATTGCGTGGATAGCCCGGGATGGTGCGGAGGCCGTGGAGAAGTGTGCGGCCGATACTCCCGATCTGATACTAATGGACTTGATCATGCCTGTGCTGGATGGTGTAGAAGCCACGCGTCAGATAATGGATAGATCTCCGTGTCCGATTCTTGTTGTGACTGCCACATTGGACGGGAATACGGCAAAGGTCTTTGAGGCCATGGGTCATGGGGCATTAGATGTAACAAATATTCCTGTTATGGGAAGTGATCCGGCGGCGCAACAGGGGATAGATGCCTTGCTGAAAAAGATTGAAATGATAGGAAAATTAAGCAGTAAATCCTCGTTATCTCCCTTTCAGAGACCCTCCCGGCGGGCTTTAAGGAGTAACATTCCGCCCCTGATCGTCATAGGTTCCTCCACAGGTGGCCCCAAGGCCTTGGCAGAAATACTCTCCGGTCTGCCGGCAGAACTCGGGGCAGGGGTCGTCGTCGCCCAGCACGTAGACAGTGAATTTTCCGGTGAATTAGCCAACTGGCTGAATGCGCAAACCGATTTAGATGTACGCCTGGCATCAGAGGGCAGCCGACCCGCAGTGGCAACGGTTTTTTTGGCGGGGAGTAATGATCACCTGATTCTCGCCCCGGATCTCACTTTTGCATACACCATGGAACCGGGCAATATCCCTTTTCGACCTTCGGTGGACGTGTTTTTTGAAAGCGTTGCCAAGCGCTGGCCTTCAAAGGGGGTTGCTGTTTTGCTTACTGGTATGGGTCGTGATGGGGCAGAAGGGCTGGCAGCATTGCGCAGGGCCGGATGGTACACCATTGCACAGGATGAGGCGACCAGTGTGATCTACGGGATGCCTAAGGCGGCTAAGGAATTAGAGGCTGCAGCCGATATCCTCCCCATTGGCGAGGTGGGACCGGCAATCCTGCGTTTTCTCAATAAGGGGAAGGCACGGATGAAAGTTTTGAGTTGGGAGTGGTGAAATGACAAATGATAAACAACTTGCTTCCTTGACGCATCACCGGATTACGGTTTTACTTGTTGATGACCAGGCCATGATCGGCGAGGCAATTCGACGCATGTTAGCCCCGGAGCAGGATATCGATTTTCATTATTGCCAGGACCCCACCAAGGCCATCAAAACGGCAAACAGGATCCACCCCACCGTTATCCTTCAGGATCTCGTTATGCCCGAGATAGATGGTTTGACCTTAGTCCGTTATTATCGTGCCAATCAGGCCACTCGCAACGTGCCGTTGATCGTTCTTTCCAGCAAAGAGGAGGCTCTCACCAAGGCAGAGGCCTTTGCCTTAGGCGCCAATGACTATTTGGTAAAACTGCCGGATCGGTTGGAGATCATAGCCCGCATACGCTATCATTCAAAGGGCTATATTAACCTCCTGGAAAGAAACGAAGCCCAGGCCAAACTCGAAAAGGCAAACAAGGTTATTCGCAAGACTTTCGGCCAGTATCTCTCCGATGACATCGTGAATTCGATTCTTGAAACACCTGAAGGGGCGGTCCTTGGCGGGGAGAAGCGATTTGTAACGATCATGATGACTGACCTTCGCGGCTTTACGGCTATCGGTGAGCGACTCCCTGCCGAGGATGTGGTAAGTATTATTAATATCTATCTCGAGATCATGACCGAGATTATACTGAAGTATCAGGGAACCATAGACGAGTTCATTGGAGATGCCATCTTTGTCATCTTCGGTGCCCCGGTTCTGCGAGACAATGATGCCAAGAGGGCCGTGGCGTGTTCCGTTGAGATGCAATTAGGCATGGCAGAGGTCAATAGACGGTGCAGGGAGAAAGGGTATCCGGAAGTACAACAGGGTATCGGCATCAATTCAGGCCAGGTGGTGGTAGGCAATATAGGATCAAAGAAGAGGATGAAATATGGTGTTGTTGGTCGAAATGTGAACCTGACAGCGCGGATTGAATCGTATACCGTCGGCGGTCAGATATTCATCTCGGAAAATACCTCGGAAGAATGCGGCCAGGATCTTCTAAGAATAGACGACCAGATGGAAGTTATGCCAAAAGGTGTTAAAAAACCGATTTCTATTTACGAAGTTGGGGGAATCAAAGGCGACTTCAACCTGTTCCTTCCGGAAAAGGATGAGGTGGAACTGCCAGACTTGGAGCTCCCTTTTTCCATCCTTTTTACAATCCTTGAGGGAAAACACGCAAGCGATGAGACGCATAAGGGGACTGTGGTCAAGATGTTAGATAACGTAGCGGAGATTCGGGCCGGTATCTCTGCCGACAAGCTGACAAACCTCAAGATCTCTGTTTCCGACTATGAAGGGAAGGAGATAACAACGGATCTTTATGCCAAAGTCACCAGGACGGTTTCGGACAGTCCTGCAATTTTCAGGGTCAATTTTACTTCCATTCCACCCGAGGCCGAGGGCTTTCTGAAGGGCGTTATAGCATAGGACAGGCTTATTTGGTGCCTGAACGAAAACCCAGTCAGGCACGGTTGCGGATTTCGGATTTCGGAATGCGGATTTATAAATGAAAGCAATTCCAGACTTTACAGAACATGGCATAAAAGTATTGCTTGTTGATGACCAGGCCATTGTGGCTGAGGCTGTTCGCAGGATGTTAGCTGAGGAACCGGATATTGAATTCCACTACTGTCGGGACCCTGCCAAAGCGATCCTGGCGGCATGTGAAATCCGTCCAACGGTTATTTTGTTAGATCTGATTATGCCGGATATTGATGGTCTCACCTTGACAAAATTTCTACGCGCCAATGAAAAGACCCGCGAAATACCGTTGATAGTCCTTTCTGCCAAGGAAGAGGCCACTACAAAGGCGGAGGCCTTTGCCTTGGGCGCCAATGACTATCTCGTCAAGTTACCGGATAAGATCGAACTTATTGCCCGTATCCGCTACCATTCAAACGGATACATCACTCTGCTTCAGCGCAATGAGGCATATGAGGCCCTTTTGGCAAGCCAAAATGCCCTGACGAGTGAGTTAAACCAGGCCGCAGATTATGTTCGTTCTCTCCTTCCGCCTCAACTTGAAGGGGATATCAAGACCGACTCGGAGTTCATTCCGTCCACTTCCCTCGGAGGAGATTCATTTGGCTATCACTGGATCGATGATGACCATCTTGCGATCTATCTGTTGGATGTATGCGGGCACGGAGTTGGAGCGGCCCTTCTTTCCATATCGGCAATTAATTCGTTGAGATCTGAATCTCTTCACGATGTGGATTTCCACGATCCCAGCGAGGTTTTGGCCGGTCTCAACGATGTCTACCAGATGGAGGAGCACAACAACATGTTTTTTACCATCTGGTATGGTGTTTATAATAAAAAGCTAAGTGAGTTGACATTTGCCAATGGTGGGCATCCTCCTCCGATTGCAATAGTCGGGCGATCACCCGAGACAGTTGAGACAGTGCTGCTTAACGCGGACGGGCTTATTATCGGTGGTCTGCCGGGGCAGGAATACGAAAAAGTTAAGATTAGTATCAAGGAATTTACCAGGCTATACATATACAGCGATGGCATATACGAAGTCACCAGGCCTGATGGTAGTATGTTGAAATTGGACGATTTTATCAAAATAGTGAGTAAGCTGTCCGATAAAGATGACACCTCCCCAAGGGAGATTATTGAGGAAATCAGGAGAATTCAAGATTCGGACATGTTTGATGATGATGTTTCGTTGATGGAAGTCAGATTTCTACGGCCCTCGCACTCATGAGTGTGCGCAATAGGAACTTCAACGCCTTCTTTGTCCTTAACCCTGTACGTTGAACCCTGAACCTATGAACGGTTACGAGAATCAAGGATACTGGTAATGCAGATCTGGAACGGTTGGGGAGATGCAGGAGTACAGATGAGTTTGCCTCCGGTTGCCATGCGGCTTCTGAGAGATCGGATTGGAGAGGGAACGGCGCAGGAGGACCTCCCCCTTAAAAAGATGATAGCCCGGGTTCCCGATTCCAGACTGCCTAACCATTCGCTGATAACAACGGACGCAAAGGAGCGCATTGTTCACTCCCATGGCCAGAGCTTTTCGGACTGGGTTGCTCTGCGGAAGGGTGCTTTAAAGCATTTTCCAGACGGCGTTGCCTTACCGACAACTACTGAAGAGGTCCAGACTCTCCTCGGTTTTGCCCGGAAACATGACGTTATTATTATACCTTATGGGGGCGGAACGAGCGTGGTCGGCCACTTAGATGTCCTCCCTGAGGGAAACCGTCCGGTTCTCAGCCTTTCCCTTGAACGATTAAATCGCATGGTTTCAATCGATCCTCACAACAGATTAGCCACCTTTGAGGCAGGCGTCAGGGGTCCTGACCTCGAGGCACAGCTCAGGGCGCACGGGTTTACTTTGGGGCATTACCCCCAGTCCTTTGAATACTCCACCTTAGGCGGGTGGGTGGTAACCCGTTCCAGTGGTCAGCAGTCTGCCTATTATGGAAGGATTGAAAATCTATTTGCCGGGGGAGAAATTCATACCCCGCGGGGAATAATTAAGTGCCCCCCCTTTCCTGCTTCAGCAGCCGGTCCTGATCTGAGGCAATTGGTGTTAGGGTCTGAGGGGAGATTAGGGGTTCTCGTAAACGCTATCGTCAAGGTATCTCCTATCCCGAGGAGAGATGATGTCTTGGCTCTCTTTTTCCCCTCGTGGGGAGATGCGGTTGAGGGTGTCAGATCTTTGGCCATGGCAGATGTAGGCTATTCCATGATGCGGTTGAGCAATCCAACCGAGACAATGACCAACCTGGCCTTAGCCGGCAGGGAAAAGATGATTAACCTGCTCAGGAAGTATTTGAGGTTTAGGAATATCGGGGATGATGGAGGGTGTATGTGTCTTGTGGGCTTTATCGGGTCAGGGGAGCAGGTTAGAAGGTCGAGACGTTTGGCATTCTCCATTCTCAAGAGACATAAGGGTATCTCTTTGGGAAAACCGATTGGTGAGGCCTGGAAAAAAAACCGTTTCAGGGTGCCCTATCTGCGCAACACCCTCTGGAATATGGGTTATGCCATAGACACTGTTGAAACAGCCGTAAACTGGGATAAAGTTACCGGGACCATGGAGGCCCTGGAAAATGCGATTGCTGGGGGATTAGATCGGTGGAAGGAGAAGGTGCACGTTTTTTCCCACCTTTCCCATGTCTACCCGACTGGATCAAGTATATATACGACATTTGTATTCCGGATTGCAGAGGGCGCGGATGAGATGCTTGCACGCTGGAAGGCCATCAAGACCTCGGCAAGTTTGGAGATTGTTCGTGCCGGTGGAACAATCAGTCATCAGCACGGAGTTGGCCTGGATCATCGTCCTTATCTTGAGTCTGAAAAGGGGGCACTGGGGATGGAAATTCTGAGGCAGCTCTTTGCCCATATTGATCCTGAAGCACGGATGAATCCAGGTAAGCTTGTTGAGTAGATCCTTGTTCCCA
>CAZFSF010000018.1:0-22352 GCA_964522045.1 uncultured Desulfobacteraceae bacterium | reverse complement strand
ACGCTCTGCGTCTTGTGTTGTTATCAAACCGGTTAACGGAAACGGCCCATGAGAATCGAGGACCTGTCTGAAAAGTGGGATCTTATCATCATCGGTGGGGGAATCACCGGGGCAGGTGTTTTATTGGAGGCCAGCCGCCTCGGGCTGAGGGCGCTTCTCTTGGAAAGAAATGATTTTGCCTGGGGGACTTCAAGCCGATCCTCGAAGTTGATCCACGGGGGTTTCAGATATCTCAGGGAGGGCAGGATATTCCTGACCTGGGCCTCTGTTGAGGAGCGTGAGCGCCTCCTGAAGGTGGCCCCGGGCCTGGTAGAGCCGTTAGAGTTCTTATTGCCTGTCCGTCGTCACAGAGGTCTCGGGAGATGGCCCTTAGAGATAGGTTTTACCCTGTACGATTTGATAGCCAGGAAAAGGAATCATCGGTTCTACGATCCCCAGGCCTTTTCCATGTTAGCTCCCCATGTCAACCAAGATAGGCTTGTCGGAGGGTTCAAGTTTTTTGACGCCCAGGCGGATGATGCGAGATTGGTCCAGCGCCTGATCAACGAGGCGCTCCTTTCCGGTTCTCATGTGCAGGCGCTAAACTATATAACGGTAAACCAGATAAGGAGGGATTCCTCCGGAAAGGTCAGGGGCGTAGATGCGACTGATACTGAGACAACTTTTCAAAGGGGCCTTTCATGCAGTGCGGTCATAAATGCAACCGGCTCCTGGGCCGAAAGGCTCCACCCGTCACCAAACCGAAAACTTCACCTCCGCCCCCTGCGTGGAAGCCATCTTGTTTTTCCGTTATGGGTGCTCCCTACTCGTGCGGCGCTGAGCTTCTATCACCCCTCGGACAGCAGACCTATGTTTGCCATGCCCTGGGAAGACGTCCTCCTTGTAGGCACAACCGATATAGATCATCATGAAGACCTTCTCGCTGAACCGGCTATTACCCCGGAGGAGGTCTTATACCTGATTGAGGGTCTGCAAGACGCTTTTCCACACCTGAATATCTCCCTGAAAGACTGTCTCTCTTCTTTCGCAGGGATCAGGCCCGTACTAAGTAAGGGCAAGAAGGCCCCTTCCGAGGAATCCCGGGAACATGTCATCTGGATCGATGAGGGGCTTGTGACGGCAACCGGGGGGAAACTCACTACGTTTCGGAGGGTGGCGTTGAACGCCCTGAAAGCGGCTCAACCCTTTCTCCCCTCAGCTCAATCCAAACCGCAAAAGAGTTTGTATTTTTCTGCTGCTCCTTACGGAGCCGATAGAAATCATGATCTTTCGCCCATTGGCTGGAGGCGGCTTTGCGGCAGATATGGAAAGGGTGCAGAGGAGTTGGTAAGCAGGGCCGTCCCGGAGGATCTCAATACGATTCCAGGGACAAAGACTCTGTGGGCCGAACTACCCTTTGTGGCGCGTCATGAACAGGTACGCCACCTTTCCGATCTCATGCTGAGACGTGTTCGGGTCGGGCTGCTTACTCCGTCAGGCGGCGCCCGGTATCTGGATCGAATCCAGAGACTCTGTGCTCCGGTCATGTCGTGGGATGACGCGCGCTGGAAAATGGAAAGAGAATCGTATCGGGAGTTGTGGAAAGCCAAATATGCCCCTCCGGAAGGTTAGTTTAACTCTGAAGGTTTCTCGGGCTTGAATATGGATAATAAAGATCTGATATTGGCCATTGATAACGGAACCCAGAGCCTCAAGGCGCTGATTTTCGATCTAAGAGGGAGGCTGCTCTTTAAGAAAAGGGTGCCATTCAAACCCTATTTTTCAGAACACCCGGGTTGGGCCGAGCAGGATCCGCTTCTTTTCTGGCAGGCCCTTTGTGATGCCTGTAATGGTTTGTGGCAACAGGAAGGAGCTGACAGGGAAAGGATTGCCGGAGTGGCCCTAACCACCCAGAGAGGAACCATTATAAACGTTGACAGGGATGGAAAACCGCTTCGTCCTGCTATCATCTGGTTAGACCAGCGAAAAACCTATGGACTCCCTCCCGTGGGCGGAATATGGGGGATACTGTTCAAACTCTTAGGTGTGAGCAACACCGTTGCCTATCTCCAGACGGAGGCTGAGATAAATTGGATACGCAAAAATCAGCCGGAAATATGGCGGAAAACTGATAAACTCCTTTTTCTTTCGGGATATTTGACGTATTGTCTGACCGGGGAATTTGTAGATTCTGTCGGCTGCCAGGTGGGTTATGTCCCCTTTGACTACAGGCGCCTCAGATGGTCATCAAGTTGGGACTGGAAGTGGAGGGCTGTCCCGGTTAACCCTGGGCAATTGCCCAAGTTGCTCCCGCCCGGCAAGGTCTTGGGCGAGATTACACAAAATGCCGCCGATAAAACCGGAATACCGGTCGGACTTCCTTTGATAGCGGCGGCTGCGGACAAGGCCTGCGAGGTGATCGGATCAGGGAGTCTGGACCCGTCCATCGGATGCCTCAGTTACGGAACGACCGCCACCGTTAACGTCACACATAAGAAATATATTGAGGCAATCCGGATGATTCCCCCTTACCCTTCTGCTGTCAGGGGGCAATATTCTATTGAGGTGCAGATCTTTCGTGGGTTCTGGATGGTAAACTGGTTTAAGGAAGAGTTTGGATATCCGGAAAAGCAAAAGGCTGAAATGGACGGGATAGAGGCCGAGACACTGTTTGACAGGTTAGTGGAGAATATCCCTCCTGGCTCCATGGGTTTGATGCTCCAGCCATATTGGACCCCTGGTATAAAGAAGCCGGGTCCGGAGGCAAAGGGCGCCATTATAGGGTTTGGCGATGTCCATACCCGGGCCCATCTTTACCGTTCAATCTTAGAAGGCCTGGCATATGCGCTCAGGGAAGGGGCTGAGCGGATAGAAAGGCGAACCAGGGTTCCGATCAAGAGCCTGCGTATATCCGGAGGAGGTTCACAGAGCAGGGTCGCCATGCAGGTCACGGCAGATGTTTTCGGTATTCCCACGGCCAGGCCCTCTATCTATGAGACATCGGGTTTGGGCGCGGCCATCGATGGGGCCGTGGGACTCGGTTTTCACAGTGATTTTCAGTCCGCAATAAAGGCGATGACCCATATTGGAGAGGTCTTTGAACCGGATATGAAGACCCATCAAATGTACGATTCCCTTTACCGTCAGGTATACAAGAAGATGTACAAGCACCTTAAACCCCTTTATGGTCGTATTAGAGATATTACCGGTTATCCAGCTTAGTTGGGTGCTGGATACTGGATACTTGATGCTGGATGCAGGATGATTGGATGCGCGTTACTGAACCCTGAACCCAAAATGTAATAGTCAACCTTCAGTCGTAAGTGCTATTGTATAGTCACCAATTCAATTTTGTAATAAAAAGAAAAATTTTTTACAGTTCCTGAAAAGTCAGAGTAGAAAGGGCTTCCGAAGAAGGAGTTTACTCAAAAACCTTCGCGTCTTTGCGCCTTTGCGTGAGACCTTTTCTGTTTCGGTTTATCCGGGTTAGGAGGTAATGATGAAGAGGATAAAGATGATTGTTAGAACAACTGTTTTGCTTCTGTTTGTGTTGGCATGTATTGTCACCGTATCGTGTTCAAAATCTCCAATGAAAGGGTGGAAGTACCAGCCCTATGAAAATAGACCTCCAAGCTGGGAGAATGACATGGGTCGTCCTGACAGCTCTGGAGGAAATGACCCCTGGTCTTAGGGATAAAAATAAAGAGATGAAAAAACCTTTTGAGACTATTATACGACGTATCGTCGACTCAGTAAACGGTAACAAACCACTCTCTGGTTTTGCTGCTGCTGATCAGTTTAGTCCGGGGAAAAAGGGAGATGATGAGGTTGCGCGGAATCTGAATGCCGCTTTTCTAATCGTGCTTTCAGGATCTGCTCATTCCCTGTTTGAACAGGCGGGTGAATACCTGAATACTCTGAAGGAAGATAAGAGGTGGGCGGAGATCGCTACTTTCTACGCTGAGGGGATCAGGCGGATTACCAAGGAGATTTCAGCGGCATGCCTAACAGATAATGCATATCAGGATGCATTTGATAAGGCGGCTTCATGGAGCATGCGCCCCGGCACATGCTGGGGAGATGATGCCCGGGAGAAGGTCTGGAAGCTATTTTTTCCTGAAGGGGCCTGGTGTATCGGAGACCATAAGGAGCGGATCAGCGAGCTTCGCAAAAAAAGGCGCGTCCGTATCACAAGGTTGAATCAGGAGCCGGGTGATGAACCGGCACGTCAAATCCTCTTTATGTCCAATCTTCTGATCTCTGTCCCGGATGACGGAGTGGATATCGATTCACTGCCATATGCAGCCGGTATGCTCCGGGAGTTGAAGCAGATTGCGCAAGAAAAACAGAAATACTGGTTTGATCACCCGATCCAGATCGGTGTGAAAAACGAACAAAATGAAGCAATTTATGGGCTCAGAGGACTGAATAACGCAATGGCCTTTGAGAAGGTGCGTGGGGTTGTTAGGCCTGATGACAAAATGACCTGTCTATTGTCCGTGTCGGTAACCCATGACGGGCTTCACAGGGTTGTCAAGGACTACTTAGGAGAGGTGTATGCCGGGACAGATCCATTTATTCACCTGAACATACATCTTTTTTCCGAGGTAGATACCAAGCAAATCCTTGACGATATTATATTACCGGGAGCAGAAAAATATTTGGGTATTTCTGACGGTGATCCCGTTAGAAGAGTGTTTGGCGTTGATGGTGAATATGGCAGACACTACAGTTTCCTGAAGGCCATCTCTGCCTTCTGGCAGGTCTTGGTCGATCCCGGGGTAAAGGGATCTTTCAAACTGGATATGGACCAGGTCTTTGATGAGGAGACCCTGACTGAGGAGACCGGACAGTCCGCATTGGAGCATTTCCTATCCCCGCTGTGGGGAGCCGAAGGGACAGAGACGGACGGTCGGGCCGTTGAGTTGGGAATGATGGCAGGGGCGCTCGTCAATGAGCGGGATATCCGTCATGGTCTGTTCACACCTGACGTACCGATCCCGGAGTCGGTGCCTGAAGGGGAAGCTGTTATTTTTTATAGCCCTCTCCCCATGGCGCTCTCGACCCGGGCGGAGATGATGACCCGCTATAATAATGAAAAATTAGATGGGTTTGATACTTGTATCCAGCGGATCCATGTAACCGGTGGGACGAGTGCCGCCCTCATCGACAGCATCCGCACCCATCGCCCTTTTACTCCGACTTTCATAGGCAGGGCCGAAGACCAGGCATATCTCCTCTGTTGCCTGTTCAAAAATACCGACAAAAACCTCCGCTATCTCCATAAGCCCGGTCTGATCATGCGTCATGACAAAGAGGCGTTCGCGGGTCAGGCGATCGAGGGGGCGAAGTTGGGAAAGTATGTCGGCGATCTGGTACGGACCCTCTATTTCTCTTATTACGCCCGTGCCCTGCCGTGGTCTGTAGAAGAGACGAAGCGTATCATTGACCCTTTCACCGGATGTTTTGTATCGAAGATCCCTTTCACCGTGGTCTATCTGCGTCTGGCCCTTAAACTTGCAGGGTTTTTTTCCCCGGATGATCCGGTCAAAAAAGAGGAAGGTCTGAAACTGTTGACCCTGTCTGCGGGTCGGCTTGAAGGCCTCATCAGAGATCTGGACAACTCACCTAACCCGCTGAGCTCAAGATATCAGGAAGAAAAGAAGGGATGGGACATCTTCTATGACGTGCTGGACCGCATCGAAGAGGGCCTGGCCAAGGGCGACGATTTTGCAATGACGTTAAAGCAAAGGGCCAGGGAACTTGTCAACGATTGTCTCATTCCAACGGGGACAAATCCGGATAAACCGGGAAACTGAAGATTGTTCAAACGTCAATATTCAATCCAGCCGCTTCTCTCATCCTTTCCCATATCTCATCCTTCCCCTGCCTGGTTTTTGCTGAAAAAACCACCGGCCCGTCAGGAGAAATCCCGACAAGCCGGCCTGCGATGATCCCGGCCCGCTTCTTAGCTTGCTGACGTGAGAGCTTGTCCGCCTTGGTAAGCACGATGATGGGGTGAATGTTATAGGCTCGAAGCCAGTGAATCAGGTCAATGTCTCCTGACGCCGGGTCCCGCCTTATATCTAAAATCACGACCACCGCTTTCAGTGTTGGTCGTCTTATTAAATATGTCTCCACCATCTGCTGCCACGATTGCTTGACCCTGGTGGGCACTCGGGCAAACCCGTAACCTGGGAGGTCAACCAGATAGAGCGTTTTACCAAAACGAAAGAAGTTGATGGACTGGGTTCTTCCCGGTGTGGCGCTTGTTCTGGCTAATTTTTTTCTGTTTACAAGGGTGTTGATGAGAGAGGACTTGCCCACATTGGATTTGCCGGCAAAGGCGATCTCCGGCCTGTCTGATACCGGATACTGCTTCTCCTTGAAGGCGCTTATAAGAAACTCGACATCCATTTTACCGCAGCCGGAGGAACTTTTCGATTCTGTCCAGTCCCTCCTTTATATTCTCAAGGGAATTGGCATAGGAAAACCTGAGATACCCTTCGGCCCCTTTGCCGAAATCGATCCCCGGAGAGACTCCGACCCCTGCCTTTTCAAGGATTTCGAAGGCGAGATCATAGGAGCTTTCAGCAAGATGCTTGGCATTGGCTAACATGTAAAAGGCCCCTGCCGGTTCTACGGCGAGGCCGAAACCGATCTCTCTGATCCGCTTGATCATATACTTGCGCCGTTCATCATATATAGCCTTCATTCGTTCAACGTCTGGAGCGGCCTTGGTAAGGGCGGCAACACCTGCCCACTGTGAGACGCTGCCAGCCGAGATATAGAAATTCTGCTGCATCTTCTGCAGGGGACGGACAAAATCAGGTGGGGCAATGAGATAGCCCAAGCGCCATCCGGTCATGGCGTAGAGCTTCGAAAAGCCGTTCAATACAAAGGTGTTATCTGTAAACTCGAGGATGGTATGCTCTTTTTCCCCGTAAACCAGGCCGTGATAGATCTCATCGGATACAACAGGAGGGCCTAATCCAGCGATCTCCTCCATTCGTTCCCTTGACAGGAGATTCCCTGTGGGATTGGACGGAGAGTTGATAAGAATGGACCTGGTTTTTGGACCTATTTTCTTCTTGATCTCATCGGGACGCAGCTGGAACGCATCTTCTTCCTCCACCTCAACGGGAACAGGTTTTGCTCCCAAGAACTCTGCAAAATTGGGATAGCAGGGGTAATGAGGGTCGGACATTATAATTTCGTCCCCGGCCTCCAAGAGGGCGGAAAAAACCATAAAGAGCGCAGGAGAGGTGCCTGAGGTAACGATGATACGATCCGGGTCAATCGTGACACCATATTTCCCGTAGTAGTATTCGCAGATTGCCTCCCTGAGTTCAATTAGACCGAGACTGTGGGTGTAATGGGTTTCCCCCCTCCCAATAGCCTCACGTGCCGCATCGCAGATACACTCGGGGGTGGGGAAATCGGGCTCACCGATTTGCAGATGAATGATATCACGGCCCTCTCTCTCAAGCTCATGGGCCCTCTCAAGGACGTCCATCACTATGAATGGGGGGATCTCCTTAGCCCTTTTGGTTACTCTATTCATTAGATAACCTTATTCAACGAATACTCTATAATTCCCTGGGCCCCGGCATCCATCAGCTGAGGGATCAAATCCCTGACAACCCTTGCGTCAACAACGGTTTCCACCGAGACCCAGTCGGAATTATGAAGTCCGGCCACGGTGGGGGCGTTCAGGCTCGGTAGGATACCAATTACGTCTTCTACCTTTTCCTGCGGGAGATTCATCTTTAGGGCTACCATATTCTCCGCCCTGAGAGCGCCTTTTAAGAGTAGAATGATCTGCCCTATCTTGGCCTTTTTCCATTTGTCCCTGTAGGAATCCCTGTTGGCGATCAGTTGGGTGTTGGTCTGCATCAGATCATAAATGATCTTAAGGCCGTGGGCCTTGATAGTGCTCCCGGTCTCTGTCACCTCGACAATGGCGTCAGCAAGTCCTGATACCACCTTTGCTTCGGTGGCGCCCCAGGAGAATTCCACCTTCACATCCACATTCTTTTCTTTAAAAAACTTCTTTGTAAAATTCACGAGTTCTGTGGCAATTTTTTTCCCTTGGAGATCCTCAAGCCGTTCGATTTTTGACCCTGCTGGTACAGCCAGGACCCACCGGGCTGGTTTTTGACTGACTTTGGAATAGACCAGATCATCCACCGTCACCACGTCAGACTCGTTTTCCTCTATCCAGTCCCTGCCTGTAAGACCTGCGTCAAGTGTGCCGTTTTCAACATACCGGGACATCTCCTGGGCCCGGCAGATGGTGCATTCGATTTCTTCATCATTAATATCAGGAAAATAACTCCGGCCATTAACATTTATCCGCCAGCCTGATTTCTCAAAGAGATTAATAGTCGCTTTTTGAAGGCTCCCCTTCGGGATGCCGAATTTCAGTTTTTTCATTTTTTATACACCTTTTCCGGATCAAATACTTTTTCTCCCACTACCGTCACCCTGCCGTCGCGATCTATGCTTTTATGGAAGCAGGTCTCGTATCCTGTGTGACATGCAGCACCCCCGACCTGTTTTACTCTGAAGAGAACTGTGTCGTTGTCGCAGTCTGCGTAGACTTCCCTGACGAGCTGCACATGACCGGAAGTGCCACCCTTGTGCCAGATCTCCTGTCGTGTGCGGCTCCAGTAGTGGGCCTCTCCTGTTTCCAAGGTTTTTGTCCATGAGGCTTCGTTGATATATGCAAGCATCAACACCTTCCCTGATTCATAGTCCTGGACAATGGCCGGTAAGAGTCCTGCCCCTTTGGAAAAATCCAGATCTATTTTGCCACCGTTCATTTCTGTCATTACACATAACCTTCCGTAAAATTTTAATCAATTAAACTAACACAGGCAAAAAAAATATCAAGATAAAACTGACGCCCGTGCGAAAAGCCAAAATACGTTCTCGCCGCATTTCAGGTTTTGACCTAAGAGTTTTGTAAAAACTATTTGCACTGTAAAAAAATCAAAACTGGGAAAAAGGATCAAAGCTGCTTGAAAAGTTCACTGTTTTGCGTTATATTTATAAAAGATTTGAAGAGTATCCTTTTCCGTTTTTGCCCACTTTTAACCATAGAAAGGAGATTATACCATGAAAGCAGGCATTATTTTCACAGGAACGGGCCCGATTCTCATTTTAACCACCTATGAAACCTTCGAGGATCCCAAGTTTGTGGGAAAACTTGATGCGAAAGGGATAAGGAAGTTCATCGCCTCTGAGGTTCCGATTGAAAAGGCAAAGGCTAAGTATGGGAATCATTTTTCGGTTGTTATGGGAGATCTTAACCAAACAGATGATTTACGGGTGCTGGACTATAACGGATATAATGTGTTTCATAATTTTTCGTTTTCGGAAATGGGAAAACCTATTTATCATGAGCCATAGCGTCAGAAAGTCCTTGAGGGTGCATGAACTTAAGTTTTTTTCATAACCCTGCACCTTTGAGCCTGTGAAGGGTAAATGAAATATGGAACAAACGGAGAAAGGAGGGATAGGGCTATGAAAGTGCAACTAAGAAATATAATTTGCACCACTGATTTTTCAGAAGTCTCCAATCAGGCCGTTACTTTTGGGATTGCTTTGGCCAAAGAACTCGGGGCCAAACTCTATTTGTGCCATGTGATTGATCTATCATCTGTAGCCATGTACGGAGAAGGTTTTTCAGATCCTTTGGAGCAAGAGAGAAGAGTCACTAATTATGCCTATGAGCATCTTGCGGGATTGATGGATGGCCAGTCAATTGACTGGGAACCACTGACCCCGTTGGGTCATACAGCCGATGAAATAACCCGCGCAGCCGAAGAGAAAAATGCTGACCTGGTGGTTTCAGCTACCCATGGCCGCTCAGGTCTAAAACGGCTTGTTCTTGGATCGGTAGCCGAGCGTCTGATGCGGACGCTTCCCTGCCCATTGTTTGTTGTACGCGGCTTAGACCAGGATTACGTTGCAGATGTGAAAGAAGAGTTCGGCTTCCATAAGATTCTTGTGGGGTGCGATTTTTCCTCCGACTCTGCCTTAGCCTTGCAATACGGCCTTAGCCTGGCTCAGCAATTTCAATCCGAGGTACACCTCGCCCACGTGATTGAACCGGCGGTCTACAAAGACCTTCTTAAGCCGGCAAGAGAAGAGAAAGAGGAATCTCAGGAGGATCTGAGAAAGGAGTTACGCGAAAAGCTCACGGGAATGGTTCCCGAAGAGGCGCATAACTGGTGCACTCCCAAAACAACGCTTTTAGTTGGGCAAGCGCACGAAGAACTGACAAAATATGCGGTGGTTCATGACATCGATTTAATCGTCTTAGGAGTCAGAGGTCATAGCTTGGTTGAGACCTTGTTCGTGGGATCAACGACTGATCGTGTTGCGAGGCAGGCGCCGTGCCCGGTTCTATCGGTGCGCGCTACGACAGGATCCGCTAATGAGGAGCCTGGAACCTAAGCAAGCTCCGGTTAACGGGTCGGAGAAAAAAGGAGGCATTATGGAGACCAGAGCCCGTTCCATACAGCAGATCGTTGACCATTTACTCTTCAGGATCATCCGCAAAAGCACCTGTCAACTGGCCACACGCGGCCAAGATATCCCTTCCCTTGCTCTTTCTGATAATGGCCGTGAAATGGTGCTTTACTAAAAAATCTTGAAAATGAAGTATCCTGTTCATGGGAGGGGGTGTCATGTCAGAGTTGGGGGAGGGATTTAGTGGAATCAGGTTGATCTTGGCCCTCATGCCCGAAAGAAGCCTCGAAAGCCTTAGTGCGTCCTGGTTTCGATCGTTTATGCCATTGATGAGGATATACTCAAAGGTAATCATCCGCCTGTTGGGGAGGGGAAATTCTCTGCAGGCCCGGATCAGAGTTGTTAGAGGGTATTTCCGGTTGATCGGCATGAGAAAACTTCGGGTCTTATCGTCCGCGGCATTCAGTGACACGGCCAGGTTGACCGTAATATCCCGCCCCATCCTTTTCATCTCGGGGACCAGGCCGCATGTGGAAAGGGTAACCTTTCTATGAGAGAAATTCATCCCGTCATCGGAAATCAGGTTTCCGAGGGCCTTCATAACCGCTTCATAATTTGCAAGGGGCTCTCCCATCCCCATGAGCACTATATTTCTCATCCGGTCAGGATCTTTTAGAGACCTCTTTACAAAGATGACCTGCTCTATGATCTCCGAGGCGCTCAGGTCCCTTTTAAGACCCTGCTTTCCAGTCAGACAGAAGCGGCAGCCCATGGCGCAGCCTGCCTGCGAGGAGATGCAGAGGGTGAGGTGATCCCTTTCAGGGATGAGCACCGATTCAATAAGATGGCCGTCATGCAATTTGAACAGATATTTTCGGGTGCCGTCCTCGGACTCTAAGGTCTTGACCTCTTCAAGGGAATTGATGATCGCGTTTTCTCTGACAAGGGCCTGGACGGCTTTAGGGATATTGCTCATCTCATCGAATGCCCCGGCGAACCTCGTGAGAAGCCAGTGCCGGATCTGCCTCCCCCTATATGGTTCAAGGCCATGGCTGACTGCCCACTCTTCTGTTTCACGGGCACTAAGCCCTTTAAGATCTGTTTTCATTCCATTCTTCGCCTATTGTGGCCTGTAGGGATAAAGGATCCCAGATAATGATCTCAAGCTGCAGGATGTGCCAATCTTGCAGCGATCGAAGTTGATTGTCAATTCAAAAGATCGCTTCCTTTGCACACCCCCGCCCTGTGTTCTCTACTCCTGGCTACTGACCCCTGATCGCTGACTAACGCCATTTGCTTTGACTTTTTAAACCACTTTCTGCTAATAAATTCTATGGACATAAGAAAACTAATAGAAAACGCATATATTAGTTTGTCGGTTTTCGAAAAACCTATTCGTTGTACTATTCATGATGATGATTGCTTAGATTGCAGGGATCATGAGAATACACTGAAAAAGGCCACCAGAGAGACGTTGTCAATTGATGATATCGGTACAGTCGGATGGAGCCCGGTACCAAATATGAACCCTGAAGCAATGTCTTATTTCCTGCCCAGATTAATAGAACTCGCTGTTACGGAAGTCAATGACAGTGATGGTGATCCATATATGGTGAGGTTCATAAATACTGTTTTAGAAGGGCCAAATGTTAAACAATACAGTCTGCTACATGAGAAGCATAAGAAGATAGTTCTCCAAACATTATTATATTTAAGAGACCATTTTTTCGAAATAGTGAAAAATGAATCCTGGGATCAAGAATTAGAAATCGCAATAAGCAAATGGGATAGCCTTTAACAAGCGCATACACACTTCTCAAGAAAGTAAACGGCACAACTTCCAACAGAGGATCTATCGTAAATCAAGGCTTGGCCTCACCTGATTTTTTATGAAGTGTTTGTAGTCGTCAAGCGGCTACGTTAGATGTGGCACTGGATTGGCAGCTTTACGGACTATGGAAAGAGAACTGCAATTGGTTCAGGTGGTTGGATTGGGGCAGGCCTGTGTGGATTATGTGGGCCGAGTGCCGGCCTATCCGGTTGAGGACAGCAAGATAGAGTTAGAAGGGCTTTTTATTAGTTGCGGCGGACCGGCGGCTACAGCACTTGTAACCTTGGCCAAACTGGGGGTTCCCACCTCTTTTTTGGGAAGTATTTCCGATGACCCTTTTGGTATTCAGATTGCCGATAGCCTCGAAAAAGAGGGAGTGAACATATCCTTTCTGAAAATTACGCCGGGCCGCAGCTCTCAGTTTGCGTTTATCGTCGTGACCATGGGTGAAGGTAAGCGAACTATCTTCTGGAATCGCAGCAGCGCCCCCGCGCTGACCCCAAAGGAAGTGTCGTTGGATCGATTTCCCAGTGCCAGAATTTTGCACTTAGATGGATTGATGTTGGATGCCGGCAAAGAGGCGGCTGAACAGGCTAAAAACCGGGAGATGACCGTTGTCATGGACGCCGGAACCCTGAGAGAAGGCACCCTGGACCTGGTTTCACGGGTGGATGTCCTGATTGCATCAGAGCCGTTTGCAGATGCTCTGGTCGGGGTAGAGGCGCCTCGTCAAAAGGCGCTTGAGGGGCTGAGAGAGCTGGGGCCCCGGCAGGTGGTGATAACCCTGGGCGCGAAAGGCTCCGTCGGGCTTGACCGGAGCGGGATTGTGCGTCAGGATGCCTTCCCCGTGGTTTCAAAGGACACGACCGGCGCGGGGGACGTTTATCATGGGGCGTATATCTATGGATTGTTTCAGGGGTGGGACATGGCGGAGTGCATGGCTTTTGCTTCTGCTGCAGCGGCGCTCAAGTGCATGAATGGCGGGGGATGGCGCGGCATCCCGGATATTCAGGCAATTGATGGTCTGATGAAGGCTCTGAATACGCGAGATTACGGACCCGGATATAGAATTCCGATCTCAAAGAGAGCGCCCTTTTGGCCTAATTGACGATGAGGGATTCTTTTCAAAACAGGAGAAAAAGATACCAGATCTGTTGTTGAGCAGTGAAATGTTCGCGAACGGGCCTTCTGTGGTAATTTCAAACTGCATTGGAACACTATCCTCATTATCCTGTGAACCCTGTCCTGTGATACTCTATGAATTGCGCATGGTCCTCAGTTGGGCCAACTCCCAAACATAGTCGTACAGATGGAGCCCCTTGCTCGCGGCAATGATCTCCCCGTCCTCCACCCCGATGCTTAAGGCCATATATTCCTTGAGAAGTTGGATGGCCCCTAAGTTTGCAGGGAGGCCGTTCCAGAGATCCCACGATCTGAAATAGACTACGAAATGGAGCTTCTTATCCTTAATACGGGTATCAATACCACGGAGGCAGGGCGGGTCTCCCAAATAAATGGCCTTGGGATCCCCCACGGTCATATATGCCTGGTTGGTCTCAAAACCGTCCTCCCTGTACATGCGGATGACCTCGGAGATCTGCGGCTCCAAGTACTGACCGTAAGTATAGTCTTCGCCGGGCTGTTTGGCCGATGTCATGAGATAAGGGAGATATTCCTCTAAGTACCCTTCGGCCACTGGGTTCGGAATACCGAGAGAGGGAGGGATATCCGGCAGAAGCGGGCGGACCCCGGGGTATTTAATATGGATAGTGGCATAATCAAATTCAAGCCGCTTCTGTCCCTCGAAACTGCCCCGGTCTATGATATATTTCCTTCCGGTATCGAGCAGGCTGTAGACGCACTGAAACCATGCATCAGGCAGGTCTCTCGCTTCAATGAATTCTAAGTTCATATAAAATGGTCTCCTTTCAGTTCTCTTTTTGAGAGGCAAGCACCTGCCAATCATGCAGATGTGGGCGTTTATTGTCAACCCCGATATTGCCCTGTTCCGGTTTTCCTTGACATGCCAGGATTATCGTATGAAAGATCAAGAATGCATAACCATCAAAATTGACAATTGATTTTATCACAGGATTTTACTAAACTTCAATCTGTCTCAGGGCATCGATTAGCGACTTTACACAGAAAAACAGAAAACTTAGTAAGGAACGAGGATCATTTATATTTCATATGGGTTAACCGCACAGATCGGAGTTCATTGGAGGTGGTGAATTGAACAGTTGTTTAATTTGGATAGACTTGGAGATGACAGGGCTGGACCCTGAAAAAGAGGTGATACTTGAGATCGCCACTATTGTGACAGATGATAGACTGGAGCTTGTTGGAGAGGGTCCTAATATATCCATTAGCTATCATGAGGAGATCCTCCAGGCTATGGATGAGTGGAACTTGACCCACCACAAGGCATCCGGGCTGTTAGAGCGTGTCAATGCCTCTCCCTACGACTGCCGGATGGCTGAAAAAGAGACCCTGGGATTTATCTCTAAGTATTGCAAGAAGGGAGAGCCTCTGCTGTGTGGAAATTCCGTGTGGCAGGATCGCCGTTTTCTAATAAAACATATGCCCGATCTTGAGGAATTTTTCCATTACAGGATTATTGACGTAAGTTCAATTAAAGAATTGGTCAAAAGATGGTACCCCTCGCTCCCTCCCTATGAAAAGAAAAACGCCCACTTGGCCTTGAGCGATATCAAGGAATCAATAAGTGAGCTGAAATATTACCGTGAGAAGGTGTTTCTTCCCACTAACGCTTGAGGAGAGGCAGTTTTTTTATTATGTTATCTTGGATCCAGTGATTATCCCACCACTCAACCGGATTAACGAATAGACCGCTGACCATGACACCGAAATGGAGGTGATCACCGCCGGCCAATCCTGTTTGCCCGGTTGATCCGATGATCTCGCCTTTTGTAACATCCTGACCAGACTGTACGCCGATATTGCTGAGATGCGAATAAGTAGAGGCAAGACCCTGACCGTGATCCAGGACCACTGTAAGCCCGTAGATACCGAGACGGTCGGCAAAAATTACTCGCCCGTTGTTGGCGGCCGGGACATCTGAATTGGCTAAAGAAGCCAGATCCACGCCCATATGCACCTGTTCGTCGATTTTCTTTCCCTTATAATAGTAGGCGCGCTTGTCGCCGAATCTGGCCATATTGGCAGCATTTTTTAGCCTAAGCCAAACCCCGTCCCAAAGTCGTGTGGGGCTTGTTTTTGTCCTTAAGTTATAGAATGCTTCCGCATTTTCACGTCTCAAATCCTGGTTGATCTTGAGAAATTTGACGATATCTTCACCGGCAGTCTCTTTAAGATAAAAAGAGAAATAGGGGAATATTTGCTTCAGAAATCGATCCGTTATCTTGATTTTATCTGTGCGGAAACGTTTTTTACGGATACGGCAGTGGAATTTTGCTTTTGAACGGTTGCCTGCCTTATCTTCTGCCCAAAGATAGATCTCCGGATTTTTCTTGATATCAAGGGGAATGCCAAAATAACAGACATGCATCCCTTCTTGTGACTCTTCTGCGGCCGGAAAGCCAGGGAAGAAATAGTCATTTATAAAAAGCCCGCTCTCTACCGAATCAGAGGTAGTTTGGTAAACAACCAGGCCACTTCCACCTCGGTTGACATAATGAAGCCTGCTTACAGCCCTGATGGCCGGGGGGATGGTGTCAACGATCATTTTATGTTCGAATATGGATAGATTCCCGTCTCCGCCGCTTCTTCTTGAATAATCCCAAGCATGTACATGGAGATCAACCCGGCCCTGGGCCAGATTAAGCGTTGAGGGATCAATTGAAAACCTTGTCTCAAAGCGATGGGTACCCTCGCGATTGAAAAACCCTTCAAAAGGAAACATCTTATTGAGAATAGTGATATTCCGGTCCCCTTGCTTCACCGAGACCTTGACATTCCTGAGCCCCCTTTTCAAGTCCGTTGTAATAAGGGTAATCTCCTGTTTTTCTCCAAGAAAATTGGGTATTGGCGCCAATTGTATTTGCGGTTTTTCTGATTCAAAGATAGTGATCAGAAACCAGGAGAGAAATCCCAGAACCAGTAATATCGAGATAAGGGCCAGAATGAGGCCTGTATTTCGTTTTTTGCCCATATAATTGATTTACCCTGTATGATAAGTTATTGGATAGCCCAAAACGTATTGGAAAAGACTTGAAGCTATACTGTTGAAATAGTATCTGTGTACCGTCTAATCTTCTTAAATAGCAATAAAGGGCCATCATAGCAAATGTTTTTCTGAGACGGGAGGAAAATCCTATGAAAACGCCTCAATATATTGGTGTTATAGGGTCAGGGACGTACACTGCCAGCACGTATAGCGTTGCAAGAGATCTCGGCTTTGAAATAGGGAAAAGGGGATGGACCCTTGTCTGTGGTGGGCTCAAGGGGGTCATGGAGGGGGCTGCAAGGGGATGCTCAGAGGCTGGGGGCATGACTTTGGGGATACTTCCAGGGCTTGATAAGGGATCGGCAAACCCCTATATCACTGTTCCGATACCCACAGGCTTAGGCGACGGGCGTAACCTCCTTGTAGTTCGATCCTCCGATGTTATTGTTGCAGTTGCAGGAGGCTACGGAACCCTCTCGGAAATGGCCTTGGCCCTTAAGGCAGACAAGCCGGTTATCGGGCTTAAGACCTGGAAGGAGATCCCCAGGGTACATTATGCGAACGATTATCTCGAAGCTATCCAACTGATAAGCCTCTCACTGGGTTCAAAAGTGATGAAGCCGCAAGAAGGCGCAAAAGGCGCAAAAAATAAAATTGGCATATAGTGAAATCAAGGGTTTACAAGAAGGAAAAGTTCGATTTCAGATTCTTTACGAGCGCATCAAAAGTGGTCAGAAAAAAAGGTAGAATTGAGGAAGTCTTAAATCCCAGAATTTCTCAATCCCTGATTTTTTCACTTATCTCTTTCACTCTTCCCATAACCTCATCCGGATCTATTGTTGTAAATTCCCTCTCTTTCATCAGGATTCTTCCGTCTACAATGACGTCCTTCACATCGGCGCCATTGGCAGAGTAGACTAAGGCTGATACGGGATCATAGAGGGGACAAAGATGAGGGTGATTAAGGTCTACTACGATGATATCGGCCCTTTTTCCTTTCTCAAGGGTGCCTATCTCTTTTTCGAGTCCCATGATGGCGGCGCCTCCCGTCGTGGCCATCTTAAGGACCTCGCCCGCATTCAGGCTTAACGGATTAAGGTCAAAGACCTTGGCTAATTTGGCTGCACTATCCATTTCGCAGAAAAGATCGAGGTTGTTGTTGGAAGAGCACCCGTCTGTGCCCAATCCCAAGGTCAAGCCGTTCTTTGTCATCCCGGATATGTCAGCTACGCCCGAGCCTAACTTCATGTTGCTTTCAGGAACATGGGCTATCTTCACCCCTTTCTTTCCAAGAAGTTTTATCTCTTTGTTATTCAAGTGCACCCCATGGGCCGCAATAAGGGACTGGTCTATCAGACCCAACTGATCTAAGTAGTGAACCGGCCTTTTGCCATACCTCTTGATGGTTTCATGAACTTCTTCAGCAGTTTCAGACAGGTGAATTTGGAGTGGTAGTTTATACTTTTTAGAGATATCTAATGCTTTACTTAAGGTTTGTGAAGAGCAGGTCAAAGGGCTGTGACAAAAAATTCCCGGCATGATCAGGTCGGAGAAGTCTATCCATCTATCAATAAATTCCCGGGCTGTTTTTATATTTTCTTTGGGGTCAGGGATACCGGGTGCAGGGAAATCTATAACTCCCTGGGAAATCAGTCCCCTCAGTCCGGCGTCATGTGCAGCGCGAATTGTTTGGTCCTGGAAGAAATAGCCGTCCGCAAAGCAGGTAGTACCTGAGGCTATCATTTCAAGACATCCGAGAAGAGCACCCCAGTAGACTGTCTCAGGGGCGAGAAATTTTGCCTCTGCCGGGAAGATCTTTTCAAAAAGCCACTGTTTCAGAGGGAGGTCGTCAGCCATCCCCCTGAAAAGGGTCATGGCCGAGTGTGTATGTGCATTAATCAGTCCAGGCATTATAATGGCATCCCGGGCATCTATGATTTCAAACTGGCCGTTTGGGGGAGGGTTTACCTCATCGGCCTTTCCGATATCGGTGATTCGCCCGTTGGATACGAGCACCCTCGCTTTGGGGATCGGTGCTTCGTCTCTTACCATGGTAATGGCCATGCCCCCTTCTATGAGGAGGCTCACATCTGTGTCCCGGCCAAGGGTCCCGCAGCGATGCTCATTCAATGAGGCCATTGACAAGACCTCCCACGATTAAATTCACTTGACACATCTTCCCTTCTAAGAGAGATTACATCCTTGCTTTTGAGGGCAGATCACGATAATTTAGTTTAACTAAGGAGTAAATTATGGCTATTGTTGCCCCTTTCAAGGGTCTAACATATAATTTCCAACAAAGAGAAGACCTTTCCCGACTTGTCTCGCCTCCATATGATGTAGTTTCAGAAGAAGAACAGGAGGCATATTATCAGACAGACCCCCACAATGTCATCCGATTAATTTTAGGCAAAAAAAAGACCGGCGACTCGGATTGGGATAACGTGTACACCAGGGCAGCGGATTGTTTTGAGAGATGGCAATCTGACGGAAACCTTGTTCGCGCTAAGGAGTCCTCCCTTTACGTCACTGCAATGATGTATGATCCCGGTAACGGCGCCCCCGAGAGAATCAGGTGGGGAATCATCGCCTTGGTGCGGATAGAGGACGAGGAATCCGGCGTTATTCTTCCTCATGAGAGGACCTTCTCGGCCCATAAAGATGACCGCCTGAAGCTTTACAGGGCTTGTAACGCCCAGTTCAGCCAGATATTCGGCCTTTATGAGGATAGTGATAGCAGCATCCTTAATGCGTGCGGGGAGGCCTTGAGCCACGCCCCACAAATGGATTTTGGCCTTGAGGACGGGACCAGGCATCGGCTATGGGTGCTTAGAAGCAACAGCTTATTCAAGAAGGTATCTGACGCCATGTTTAACAAGTCGATCTTTATCGCCGATGGTCATCATCGTTATGAGACATCGCGGAATTACAGGGACATGATGAGGGCGAGATATGGGCAGAGATCTGCGAACAGATCTTATGAATTTGTTATGATGTATCTTTCCAACATGAATGACGAGGGCCTTGCAATCCTTCCTTCCCACAGACTCATAAAGAAGGTTCCGGGGTTTCAAGCCAAGTCTTTCTTCAAAAAAGTGGGCAAGTGGTTTGATATCAGCGAGTTACCCATTGCAGGGCGAAGCATTTCCCTGGAATGTGCTGACCTGAAACAGAGACTTGAAAAGGAAGGGCAACATAGAACAGCCTTCGGTTTCTATACGCATGATGATGATCGATGGCGTCTTTTTTCGCTCAAACCTGGTGTAAGAGCGGAGATGGGCGATGACCTTCATCCTTCACTCAAGGAACTTGATGTGCTCGTCCTGTCCCGGTTTGTTTTTCAGAAAGGGCTCGGATTCAGCAAAGAGGATCTGGATGATGAAGAGATATTTCAGTATCAAAGCAACACTCAATCGGCTTTGTCAGAAGTAGAATCAGGAAAATACCAGATGGTTTTTCTGCTGAATCCTACCAAGATGGATCATGTAAAGGAGGTGGCGGGAAACTCCCTTGTAATGCCGAGGAAATCTACCTATTTCTATCCCAAGGTATTGACGGGGCTGGTGTTTAACAAGATAGACCCCTATGAAATTATTCAAGTCCCCTGAAATCAAACTGCGCTCTGACGAGTGTGTGGACCATTTTTTAGAAGGCCGGTTGAGACTGATTCAATCCAAGGATGGCTACAGATTTTCTATCGATGCTATCCTCCTTTCCGAATTTGTGACTATAAGGCAGGGGGATGTTGTGATAGATCTCGGTACCGGATGTGGGGTAATCCTTCTCAGCCTGATTCTCAAAAGGCCCGTCGGTCAGGTGTTTGGATTAGAGATCCAGGAAGGATTGGCCTCACAGGCGATGCGGAATGCCTTGCTGAACGGATTTGGCGATAGGATGGGGGTCATTCTCGGGGATATCAGGTTTCCGCCCATTGCCGATGAATCGGCAGATGTCATTATATGCAACCCCCCATATCGCAAGGTCAGAAGCGGCCGCCTGAATCCGGATTCGCGAAGGGCTATCGCAAGGCACGAAATCTTGGCATCGATTGATGATATCCTGCATGCTACCAGGTCTCTTCTGAGGAAAAAGGGAAGGTTAGCCCTAATCTATCCATCGGTTCGTCTGACAGATGTTCTTGTCCGTCTGAGGCGTTTTGGGTTAGAGCCTAAACGTGTCCAGTTAAATTATCCAGACTTGGAATCGGGTGCCAAATTAGCACTAATAGAAGCCTCATTAGGAGGCCGTCCAGGATTAGAAGTCCTTCCTCCTATCCTCGGGCAAGGGGATTTTTCTATCTCGAGCCGACCCTGAATTCTATCTTGTCAACGGCGTATCTACCCAATTTATCATTGAGTTTTTCTTTGATAGCGCTCTCCTGAAATTTGAGTTCCTGAAGAGAGATGGAGTCAGACACAGTTACCCTTAAACGCTTATTCCTGATCCCTGAAGGCCGTGTATTGCCTAAAAAAGATTCACCTACCACCTCTTCCCATACATTCCAAATATCCACATCATCAGGATTGAATGGCAGGGTTCCGTCGGTGAGCAGACCGGAGATAATATCTCCTATCGGAATCAATTCTTTCCGGGGTTTCTTCATGAGTTGGTGTCGGTTTTTGGGGTTTTTTCCATGGACCAGCCAATCGCTCTTTTGCACGCAAAAAGGACCACGGAAACAGATCAGAGAGATGTAGCAAACAAACAGATTTATCATACGGGTTCTTCTAAAAACTGTCAATTCTATAAAAGAATCCTTCGGCTTCCCTATTCGTTAACTGCACATGTTAGGAATTCCGTCGAATGATCCTTGATTTTAGTTCTGGAATTATTAACCTTTTTTAGCTAAAATCTAACACAGAAAAATATCTTCAATGAAAAGATCAAAGTTTTAAAGGTAACAGAAATGATACACCATGCACATATCGTTGGAACAGGTTCATCCATGCCTGAGAGAATATTGTTCAATAAGGATCTTGAAACAATAGTGGATACAAGTGATGAATGGATTGTACGCCGCAGCGGTATTAAAGAGCGGCGAATTTCGTCAACAGGAAGAGATGAAAGCACTACCGATTTGGCTACACAGGCCTCATTAAAGGCCTTGGAAATGGCGGGAATTTCACCAGATGATCTTGATATGATCGTAGTTGGAACGGTGACTCCGGACCGTCAATTTCCCTCCACAGCGTGTATGGTTCAAAAAGCCCTGAATGCTAAAAACGCTGCTGCATTTGATGTGTCTGCGGGATGTTCGGGATTCCTGTATGCATTGACCACCGTAACGAATGCCATTCAATGCGGGACGTGCAGGACTGCTCTGGTTGTTGGAGTGGAACGGCTTTCGAGCATCATAAATTGGCAGGATCGCGGCACATGCGTTCTGTTGGCTGATGGTGCGGGTGCGGCAGTAATAAGCTCTACCACGGAGCATGGTGGTATTCTCTCCAGTCACCTGAGATCAGACGGCACCTTATGGGAACTCCTCTATTCTTCAGACGGAAGTTCCTACACTCCTGAAATTCTGAGAGACATAAACAAAAGGCCTTTTCACCTCAAGATGGACGGGAACCCGCTCTTCAGACGGGCGATCGGATGTATGTCTGATATTGCCAGGGAAGCAATGGAGCACAACTCTATGTTGGGTGAGGATATCAACTTGGTTGTCCCTCACCAGGCTAATCTCCGGATCATTCAAGGCCTGGCAAACAACCTGAATATTTCTATGAATAAGGTGTATACGAATATTCAAAAGTACGGAAACACTTCTTCTGCCACAATACCGATTGCCTTAGATGAGGCTAACAGGGAAGGGCTGTTGAACAAGGGGGACCACGTGCTCCTCGTCACGTTTGGAGCAGGTTTAACCTGGGGGGCCTCAATATTAAAGTGGTCGATTTAGATCCTTCCTAAGGG